>JBBQML010000158.1:0-8179 GCA_038328885.1 Verrucomicrobiota bacterium
GGCGTTAGGATTGCTTGTAACAAAGACATCATAACCACCCGATTTCGGGCATGACACCGTTTTTCGGTCGTTGTGCCCGATTTTCTTGGCCCTTTTGAGCACGCACGCCATTGGCCGGGCCCACTGCTGGGACAGGCTCTACCTATATTGAAGCCGTTGCGAGAGGCGGTACAAGAGATCGCATCAGCAGGTCACAGCTCGGAGATATCAACCTCGTGGCTCCCCCAGTTGCCGAGCAGCAGGCCATCGCCACCTTCCTCGACCAAGAAACCTCGAAAATCGACGCCCTGATCGCCGAGCAACAGCAGTTGATCGACCTGCTGAAGGAGAAGCGCCAAGCCGTCATCAGCCACGCCGTCACCAAGGGCCTGAACCCCAATGTGCGGATGAAGGACAGAGGCATCGAGTGGCTGGGCGAGGTGCCGGAGCATTGGGATGTCCTGAGCATTCGTCGTTGTTCGTCGAGCGTACTGACTGGAGGAACCCCCTCCATTGAGCCGCCTGGTGCCGAGATTGACCCCGGATTCGTTTGGTACACACCCGGCGATTTTGGCGATTCGCTGCGGCTTGGGGATTCGGCGCGCAAAGTCACATCTCATGCCGTAGCCGAAGCACAGATTGGGACCTTTCCGCCGCGCTCGGTTTTGATCGTGAGCATCGGGGCCACCCTTGGGAAAGTCGGCTTCTCCGAAGGGGAATCGTCTGGCAATCAGCAGATCAACTCCGTGATCCCAAATGATCTGGTAGACGGATACTTTTTGGGCCTCTTCCGGGATTACCGGGGGATTTTTCATTGGGCAGAATCCCCGTTGGACCGTCTACCCCTGGTTGGCCGCCCCCTCCGGAGCAAGGCTGGCATTGGCCGAAGCCGATCCTGGAGCCCAGCGGGAACGCGCAGGTCCGGGTCGCACGAGGCGACGGTCCCCAATGGGGGTAGAGACGCTGCGGGCCGGAGCCGAGCGAACCACCGGTCGCGGCCCGCAGCGTGCGACTGGGGCCCCATTGGGGGGCGTCGCCGGAACCATCGCCCAGCGCGCCAGCCATCCGCGCTAGCAAAAAATCCCCCGGAAATGCCGGAAGACCCTTGCGCGCCGATGGCGATACGGTTGTCTTCCAGAAGGATCACCTCTTTCAGTCACCCAGCATGGCTGCCATGGCCCTCATGGGGCGAAGCGCCAACGGCTGGATCGAGTGGAAGGACCAGAACGGCCGGACCTTGGACGCCCTAAAGCGCCAGGGAACGACGGACGCATCATGAGCCTGCACAAGGAGATCAACTTCGAGCGCGAAATCTGCGAGCACCTTGGCTCGAACGGCTGGCTTTGCGCCGTAGGCGACGCCGAGCGGTACGACCGCAGCCGCGCTCTTTTCCCGGCGGACGTTGTGGCCTGGGTGCAGGCCGCCAATCCCAAGGCATGGGAGGTGCTCACGAAGAACCACGGAACCAACGCCACCGAGACCCTGTTAAACCGTTTACGGGATCAAATCGACCAGCGCGGCACGTTGGACGTGATCCGGCACGGCATCGACCTGCTGGGCCTGAACCAAACCCTCAAACTGGCGGAATTCAAACCGGCGCTGAGCATCAACCAGCAAATCCTCGCCCGCTACGCCGCCAACCGGCTCAGGGTGGTCCGTCAGCTCCGGTATTCCCTGCACCACGAGAACTGCCTTGATCTTGTCCTCTTCCTCAACGGCGTGCCCGTGGCCACCGTCGAGCTGAAGACGGATTTCACCCAGAGCGTCGGCGACGCCATCGACCAGTACCGCTTTGACCGGCTGCCCCAGACCAGAGGCAAGGCCGCTGAACCGCTGCTGTCGTTTCCCAACGGCGCTCTGGTGCATTTCGCCATCAGCAACACCGAGGTCCACATGGCGACCCAGCTTTGCGGGTCGGCCACGGCCTTCCTGCCCTTCAACCAGGGCAACGATGGCGCGGCCGGGAATCCGACAAGCCCCTCCGGCGGACATCGCACCGGCTACCTCTGGGAGCAGGTCTGGCAGCGCGAAAGCTGGCTGGAGATTCTGGGGCGCTACCTGATCGCCAGCCGGGACGAGAAGAAGCGCATCAGCCAGATCATCTTCCCGCGGTTCCACCAACTCGACGTGACCCGGAAGCTTCAGGTGGCGGTCCTGGCGGACGGCCTTGGGGCTGCTTACCTGGTCCAGCACTCTGCCGGTTCCGGCAAAACGAACTCGATCGCCTGGACGGCCCACTTCTTCGCCGAGCTGCACGACGCCGAGAGCCGCAAATTCTTCGACACCGTGCTCGTGGTGTCCGACCGAAACGTGATCGACGCGCAACTTCAGGAGGCCCTCTTCGACTTCCAGCGGCAGATGGGCGTGGTCGCGACGATCCGGGGCACCGACGGCAGCAAGAGCGAGGAGCTGGCCGAGGCGCTGTCCGGGGCCAAGAAGATCGTCGTCTGCACCATGCAGACGTTTCCCTTCGCCCTCGAAGCGGTCCGTGAACTGGCAGCCACCCAGGGCAAGCGCTTCGCTGTGATCGCTGATGAGGCCCACAGCAGCCAAGCCGGTGAGGCGGCGGCCAAGCTCAAGGCGGTCCTCTCGCCGGAGGAAATCAAGGAACTCAGGGACGGCGGCGAGGTCAACGTGGAGGACATCCTGGCCGCCCAGATGACCCAACGGGCGGACCGCAAGCATATCACCTTCGTGGCCTTTACCGCGACGCCCAAGGCCAAGACCCTGGAGCTGTTCGGTCGTCGGCCTGATCCGAGCAAACCCGCCGGGCCGGACAACCTGCCCGCGCCGTTCCACGTCTACTCCATGCGCCAAGCTATCGAGGAAGGGTTCATCCTCGACGTGCTCCGGAACTACACGAGCTACTCACTGGCCTTCCGGCTGGCCCACAATGGCAAGGACTACGACGAGGCCACCGTCGAGCGCAGTGCGGCGATGAAGGGGATCATGGGCTGGGTGCGGCTCCATCCGTACAACATCGCCCAGAAGGTTCAGGTGGTGGTGGAGCACTTCCGGCTGCACGTCGCGCCCCTGTTGAAGGGAACAGCCAAGGCGATGGTCGTGACCTCCAGTCGGCTGGAAGCCGTGCGGTGGCGGCTGGCCATCGACAAGTACATCCGCGAACACGGCTACGAGATTGGCACCCTGGTCGCGTTCTCGGGGGAGGTGATCGACCCCGAATCCGGGCCGGACCCGTTCTCGGAAACCAGTCGGACCATGAACCCAAACCTGCGGGGACGGGACATCCGCGAAGCCTTCAAGGGCGAGGACTACCATATCCTGCTGGTGGCCAATAAATTCCAGACTGGCTTCGATCAACCGCTGCTCTGCGGCATGTACGTGGACAAGCGGCTGGCCGGGATCCAGGCCGTCCAGACGCTCTCCCGGCTCAACCGCGCCTATCCCGGCAAGGAAACCACGTATATCCTCGATTTCGTAAACCAACCCGACGAAGTCCTGACGGCGTTCAAGACGTACCACACCACTGCCCAGCTCACCGCGACGACCGATCCGAAAATTATCTTCAACCTGCGATCCAAGCTGGACGCCTCCGGGTGCTACGACGAGTTCGAGGTGGATCGGGTCGTGGCGGTCCAGTTCAACCCCACGGCGAAGCAAGGGGAACTCGTCGCAGCGCTCGGACCTGTCGCGGATCGCCTGACCAAAGCGGTGGGGCGCGGCGAAGGGCCGACTTGCCGCCGCCAGGGCGACCGCCGACGCCACGGCGCAGGAACATGCCAAAGCCGAGATGGACGCGTTAGTCCTGCTCAAGCGGGACATGGAAGCCTTTGTCCGCCTGTACACCTTCCTGTCGCAGATCTTCGACTACGGCAACACCGCGGTCGAGAAGCGGTGGATATTCTTCCGGTGCCTGACCCCGCTGCTGGAGTTCGGTCGGGAGCGCGAACAGATCGACCTGTCCAAGGTCGTGCTGACCCACCACAACCTGAAGGACCGCGGGCGGCAGGCCATGGTCTTGTCCGATGGGAAGACGCCGTACCTGGCACCCCTCGACGAGGTCGGCAGCGGTCAGGTTCAGGAAAAGGAGAAGGCGCTGATGGCCGAGATCATCGCCAGGGTGAACGACCTGTTCGAGGGAGAGCTGACGGACCAGGACAAGCTCGTCTATGTCAACAACGTCATCCTCGGCAAGTTGCTCGAATCCGACACGCTGCGGCAGCAAGCCGGGAGCAATACAAAGGAGCAGTTCGCGAACTCGCCCGACCTGAACCGCGAAATGATGAACGCGATCATGGGCGCGCTCGACGCCCACACGATCATGAGCACGCAGGCGCTGAACTCGGCGGCGGTGCAGGCAGGGCTCAAGGATATCCTGCTGAATTACACCGGGCTCTGGGAGTCGCTCCGCCGCATGGGAGCGCCTTCGTGAACTATTCCCGGCATGGACGGCTCGCAGTAGTCGTGGACGACCCGGAGCTGGAGCTGGAGCTGGAAGGAAGCAGCGAATGACGATGGTGCGTAAAAGCAAGATCATGAAGCCCGCACTCATGAGAACGCGTGCCGCCAAGCCCGACATCACAGGCGTCCGTCGCCTGCTGCCGCAGATTCAGACGCTCATCGACGCCTCGCGGAAGCACGTTGTCTCCACGGCAAACCTGACGCTCGTGTGGCTCTACTGGAATGTCGGGCGCGTCATCACCGAAGACATCCAACAGAACCGGAAACGCGCGGAGTATGGCGAGCAACTCCTCCAGAACTTGGGAGGCGTTCTCAGTGCCAGGTATGGTGAGGGATTCTCGCTTCGGAACCTTCGCGACATGCGGCGATTTTTCGAGTGCTTTGAAATTCGGCAGCCAGTGGCTGCCGAATTCGAGGGCGGAAGTTTTTTCCAGCCATCGGCTGGAAAACCTCCCGGCGAGATTCTGCCGCCAGCGGGGGCAGAATCCCCGTCTGCGCACCTTGGTCCACCACGGGCTGACGCATCCGCGATGCCGGACATTCCACAGCCACTGGCTGTGAAATCTTCCAAACGCCCAATTCGGCAGCCAGTGGCTGCCGAATCCGAAGACCGGATCACCATCGACTTTGCGCAGCACTTCCGCCTCGGCTGGACGCACTACCGCATCCTGTTGGGCGTCGAGGCAGGCCTGAAACGCGGTTTCTACTTCGAGCAGGCCGCGCAACAACGTTGGTCGAAGCGCGAACTCCAGCGTCAGATCGACCGCGCCTTGTTCGAGAGGGTCGCCCTCTCTCGGAACACGAAAGCCTTGGTCCGCCTTGAGAAGCAGCGCGGTCCGGTCGAGACGGTGTGCTACGACGACGCGTTCAAAGACCCGTACCTGCTCGACTTCCTCGGCCTCAAGGGTGCCTATTCCGAGCAGGACCTTGAATCCGCCATCCTCGTCAACCTCCAGCAGTTCCTCACCGAACTGGGCAGCGACTTCTGCTTCGTGGCCCGGCAGTTCGCCATGCGGATCGACGATGACGATTACTGGCTGGACCTGCTGTTCTACCATCGCCGCCTGCGCTGCCTCGTGGCCATCGAACTCAAGATCGGGCCATTCGTTGCCGCGGACAAAGGGCAGATGGACCTGTACCTGTCGTGGCTCAAGAAGCACGACTGGCGGGAAGGCGAGAATGAGCCGGTGGGCCTGATCCTCTGCACGTCCAAGAAGCAGCAGCACGTCGAACTGCTCATGAGCCATGGACCGCACAAGATGCAGGTGTCCGAGTACCTCACCCAGCTCCCGTCGAAGCGCGTGCTCGCCGACCGGCTGAAGATTTACAGCCGCATGTTGAACGAGGGGAAGAAGTGAAAGAGCCGAGGAAGTCATGAAGGCCCTCACCCTGCGCCCCCAGTGGGCGTGGCTCGTCGTCAATGGCCACAAGGACATCGAGAACCGGTCGTGGAGGACCCATATCCGAGGACGCGTCTGGGTTCATGCCGGCTCCACGGCGGTGAGCGCCGCCGAATACCACGCGTTCGTTGGAATCTGCCGTCAGCGGCGCATAAAGCCTTACCCCGCCCGCGAGGAATTCAAGACCGGTGGCATCGTCGGCAGCGTCGAGGTTGTCGACTGCGTCACGAAATCTCGGTCGTTCTGGTTCGGCGGGGAATACGGCTTCGTGCTGAAGAACGCCCGGCTGAACAGGTTCAGGGGGATGAAGGGGCGGTTGGGCCTGTATGAGGTGCGAAACTTTTGAGCACAGAAGGCCAAGGCGACTTGACCCCACAACCGGCGCAGGCCCGGAGACACGCTTATCAACAAGCGCCAATACTCAACCTGACATGACCACGCCACCAAGCGAGTTAACGCTGATAGTGCACCTGCAATCAGCCTCCTTGCATCTTCGGGAAATTAGCGTGTGCGCGCAAGAGATGGAGCGGATGCTGGAGGATGAAAAGGAACGGGTGAAGCAGCGCGTGGCTGCCGCCGTACAGACGATAGTCGGGGATGAGAATAGGGAAATATTCTATGAAGATGCTGCTGACGAATGGGAGCGTTTCTCCGAAGTATTCCCCAATCTAGTGCGCTCGGCGTTTTTCGCCAAGTCCGCGTCTGCGTTTGAAACGTTGCTACTGGCATCGGCAAAAGCTCATCAACACCGCCAGGGAATGCGGTTGACTCTTGCTGACTTGAGAGGAGATGGAATTCAGAAAGCACAAGTCTACTTTACCAGGGTTGCCGAGCTTGACTTTCCAGCAGAGACGGATGTCTGGTCTGACATCGCGCAACTCGCTGAGATAAGAAATTGCGTAATCCACAACGATTCTAAGACGCCGCCAGACAAGGTCGCCAGGGTGTCTGCGTTTGTGCAGAAGCGAGCACCAGAAATCCTGTGTGATAGCAAGGGCGCAATTAGGTTCAAGCCGCTAACGTCCGCAAAAGCTATCGAGATATACGACAATCTTATTCGCGAATTCATCAAGCGACTTGGGAAGGGTCGTCAGAAAGCACAGTGATAGCGTTAAAGCGATGGGACGGAGGGTAGGCGCACTTTCCACCCAAACAGGTCCGCAAGGGTGAGATGCGGAGGCGCGCGCACCTTCAAAGCTGCGCGCCCCGCATCAACCTCACGACCTCATGTACTCTTGCGATGCCTTTGCGCAGAGTGAGCGTCGGTCCCGGTTGCACGGTTTCTACAACCTGCCCGAGCGGGGGATCACCGACAAGGCTCGTGGGGCCGGGTAGGACCGTCGTGAGCGAACTCGCGCCCTCGGTTGTCTGTAAGCGGTAAGGGGAGCACGTCTTGCGGGAAGGTGGAAATTCCTGAAAGAGTGGTGAATCGTGAGGCAGCGGAACTCGAGTCGGGACTCAACTGGTGTTGGCGCGGGCTGCTTTCCAGTTCTCTGGCAGCAGCGGATCGAGCTCGGTGTTTTTCATGCCAGGCATCCTCGCGAGCACGTCGGAGAGATATTCCTGGGGATCGATCCCGCGGCGGCGGCAGCTTTGGATGATCGAGTAGATGACCGCGCTGCGCCAACCGGCGTCCGGATGCCCGATGAAGAGCCAGCGCTTTTTGCCCACACAGCTGGGTCGAATGGCGTTCTCGATCAGATTGTTGTCGATCTGGTAGTCGGCCCGCTCCAGGTAGATCTGAAGGGCGTCATATTCATGCAGAAAGTATCGGATGGCTTTGCCGATAGAGCTCTGCGGCAGCGCCAGCGGCTGAAGTTGGGCCGCCCGGCCCTTCATCTCTGCCCAGAGGGGCGGAGCTTTCGTGGTGCGGACCGCCTGACGTTCCAGCGGGGATTTTGCTCCTCGGTCAATTTCTCGGACTTGGGTCCGAAGAGCATTCGCTTGAGCTCTGCCACCAGGGAGTGGAGCTCCTCCAGTGTCCGGGCCTGTTCAGAAAGGAGTTGCTGGTGTTGGGCCAGCATTTCCTGGCGCGCCGTCAACTCCTGCTGAAGCCGAAGCCTTTCGTCCTCCAAGCGGAGCCTTTCCTCGACGAAGGCCTCCGGATCCTGCCGCGCCTTTTGGAGCAACTCTTCGCGTCGGTTCATGTGCAGAGCCGCTGGCGGAACTTCCGGTGCAGCGGATAGAGGTAAATATCTTTGACCGGGGCCTGAATCGTGCGGGTTCGATCCTGGCGCGTGCGTCCGGTGGTCTGGCCGACGCGAAGCCAGTTGGCGGCGCGATAAGTCGTACCGGTGAATCGTTCCTGCTCCACGAAGGTCTCCACCAGTTGGATGGGATGTCCGTACTTGGACTGCCAGTCCGCCGACAGACGCCGG
>JBBQML010000159.1:0-8118 GCA_038328885.1 Verrucomicrobiota bacterium
GAGCAGCGGGGGCATCGCGGTTCAGTTCGTTCGCTTCAGGAGTTGATCCAGCAACTGGGCGGAGAGCAGCAGTGCGCGGCCATTGTGGTAGGCCCCCTGCCACATGCTGCTGCGGGTGCCGCCGCCGGCCGGTCCGGAGCCATCGGCATTGCGCGTGGCCCACCAACCGCGGGCCGGGGCCGGAGCCACCTGGTGGCGTTCGATGAAGTCCAGGGTGCGCCCGAACGCAGCGTAATACCGGGCATCCCCCGTCTGCCGGTAAAGCTCGAGCATCCCCACGAGGGCCTCCGCCTGGACCCACCATTCCTTGCGAAGGTCATCCGCCGGCTCGCCCAGGGCGCCGGTGTAGAAGAAGCCGCCATGCTCGGTGTCGAACCCGTACTGCAGGCAATAGTCGCCGAGCGATCGCGCCCAACCGCGAAACCGCGCCTCCGGCCAGCGAAGGGCCCGCACGGCGTCCAGGGTCAGCCAGAGACACTCGACGTCGTGTCCATAGCTCGCGCGAAGGTTGCGGGGTTCGTCCACGACCCGCCAGTCGGGCCACCAGGCGTCAACGTTGCACTTCGAGACCGCATGTTGGACGGTGGTGGTGTTGATCTGCACGAGCTCGGCCACCCGCTCGCGCAGGCGGTTGTCGGGCCAGACCTTGTAGAGCGCGGTGAAGGCCTCGAGCAGGTGCAGGTGGGTGTTGTAGGTCTTGGTGCCGAGGGCGCCGACATAGGTCGTCTCGCCCGCCGCGGTCACGGGTCGCCAGTCCGCGTGGAAGAACTCATGGTACCCGCCGTTGATCGGGTCATGGGCGCGGCGTTCGAGGACCTCGAACAACTCCTTGGCACGCTGCAACACCTGCCGATCCTTGGTGGCCTCGTGGTAGGCGACGATCCCATAAAGCGCGAAGGAATTGAGGTAGACGTGTTTCCGGGTGTCCACCGGGTTTCCGGCGTCGCCGATCTTGGAAAAGTAGCCGCCGTGGCGCGGATCACGAAACCAACGCTCCAGGAGGACGTACCCCGGCCAGGCGGCCTCCAGGCACTTGGCACGCTCCAGATTGGCGGTGGCTAGCGTGGAGAAGAACCAAAGCTGGCGGGCCTGGAGGGTCAGGAATTTCTCCCCGCGCTGGACGAACCGCCCGTCCTTCCAATCCTCGAGATAGCCACCGTTCAACGCGTCCACGCAGCCCGGATGATAGAAATCAAACACGCTCCGCCAGAGGAGCTCACGACAGCGCGCAGCCTGGCGCCTGAAGTCCTCCAGCGTGGGGGCCGGCCCGCTGATGGCTTCGGCGGCCGCCAGCCGTGGAAACACCGAGCCCAGGGCCAGGGCCACGGCAAGAAGTATTTCGAGATGGAATCGACGCATGGGAGCTCGAGCGGGTGCCTACGGGCAAACGCCAGCCGGGTCAAGCCCGGCGGGGGCACCGTCCGTGGTGGGGACTGGAGCCTGCCGGGGTCCGGACCCCGGATGATGCGCCGACGCACCGACCCCACTGGCGGGTCGGAATTGTGGATTGTGGATTGTGGATTGGTGATTGGTGATTGGTGATCCGAAGGGGAGCGGACACCCGGTGCCGGCAGGCGTGTTCCGCACCCTGGCAATCGCCAATCGCCAATCGCCAATCGCCAATCCTCAGGCCTTCTCGACGGTGAACCCCCCGCGATCCGCGGCGAGGATCCGCACCTCGGACCGGGGCATCTGCTCCAGCATGGCCGCGGCCACTGCGTCCGCGTTGCCGTCGGTCAGGCAGATGATGGTGGAGCCGGAGCCGCTCAGCCACCCCCCCACGGCACCGGCCCGCTCACCGGCGCGGAGCACACGGGGCAACTGGGGAATGAGGACCTGCCGGTACGGTTGGTGAATGCGGTCCTCGAAGGCCCCCCGCAGTCCGCCCAACTCCCCGCGTGCCAGGGCGGCCACGATCAGGCCGACCCGGGTGAGGTTGTGGAGGGTATCCGTCTTGCTGAAGGAATCGGGCACCAGCCGGCGCGCGGCGGCCGTCTCGATCTCGAAGTCGGGGATCAAGGTCACGAACCGCAGCCTCGGGCTCGTTGGGACCGGCACGCAGCGCGCTTGCTTGCCGATCAACGCCGAGGCCGTGAAACCCCCGAAGGTCGCGGGCGCGGCGTTGTCAGGGTGGCCCTCCAGGTCGGTCACCCACTGGAACAACGTCTGCCGTTCCAGAACCGTGCCGGTCAGAGCGTCGAGCGCGGCGATCACCCCGAGCCGCACAGTGACACTCGAACCCAGACCGCGGGCGATCGGGACGTCGCCGGAGAGATGGATATCGAAGGCAAAGGGCCGGGTGCGGCTCCGGCGGAAGAAGAGCCGCGCCGCCTCCTGGACCAGCCGGGTCGCCCCGGGACGTCCGGACTCGGAGATCGGCGACGTGATGCACGCACGGGTTCCCCTTCGGGCTACCGGTGTGACGGTGATCCGATTGTAAACCCGCAGGGCGATCCCGAGCGTGTCGAAACCGGGACCCAGGTTGGAGGTGCTGCCCGGCACACGGATGGTAACAGTGGACGGAGGAGGCATGAAGGGGCTGCGGGTAGGGAACGTCAGTCCTCGGCCTTCAGGTCGCGTCCGAGCAGGTCGCGGACACCCTGCCGGACGTCCTTGCCCTCGAAGAGCATCGCGTGGACCTCGTGGATGATGGGCACATCGACGCCGAGCCGCTGCGCCAATCGCAGTGCGGAACGCGCGGTCGGCACGCCCTCGGCGATGGCCACGGTGGCCGCGGTGGCCTGGGCAAGGCTCTCTCCCCGGCCAAGGCGCTCGCCCAGGGAACGGTTGCGGCTGAGGCGGGAGAAGCAGGTGACCGTCAGGTCGCCAAGGCCGCTGAGGCCGGCGAACGTTTCAGGCAGGGCCCCGGCCGCGACGCCCAGGCGGCGCACCTCGGCCTGTCCGCGCGTGATCAGGGCCGCCTTGGAATTGTCGCCGAACCCAAGCCCGTCGCAGACGCCGGCCGCGATGGCGATGACGTTCTTCAAAGCGCCGCCCAACTCCACGCCGAGGAGGTCGGAGCTGCGGTAGACCCGGAACGCCGGCCGGTGGAAGGTCGTTTGCACCAGCTCGGCAGTGGCTGGGTCCCCGGCGGCGGCGACGACGGCCGTGGGCACGCCGCGAGCCACCTCCGGCGCCAGGCTCGGGCCGGACAGGGCCGCGATGGGGACACCGGGCACGCATTCGCGGAGAATCCCGCCCATGGTCAGGCCGGTATCGAACTCGAGGCCCTTGGTCGCTGTCACCACCGGGCAGGTTACCCCGGCGAGGAATCGAGTCACGTCGCGCACGGCTTTCGAAGGGACCACCATGAGAATCAGGTCGGCCTGATGGGCGGCCTCGACGCCGTCGGGTTGGTAGTTCCACTCGGCGGGCAGGAGGCAGCCCGGAAGGAACGGGTCGTTGCAGCCCGTGGCCGCCATGGCCGCCAGGCGCACCGGGTCATGCCCCCAGACCGTGAGCCGATGGCCGTTCTGATGCAGCACCAGGGCAAGCGCGGTGCCCCAGGCGCCCGCTCCAAGGACGGTGACGTTCATGGCGGAGGAGAGGACTGGGACGAAGACTGCGACGATTCTCCCGGGAGCGGGGGTGTGGGTCCAGCCGATGAGCCGGTCGATGGACGCTTATCTATCCGGGGTTCGGTGCCGGCGCGGAGGCGGGCGAGGTTGGTCCGGTGCCGCCAGAGCACGAGGGCTGCGATCACCGAACTGAAGCCGACCAGGACAGGTTCGCGGTGCCAGAACCACGTGGCGAAAGGGAGGACGGCGGCCGCCAGCATCGAACTCAGGGAAACGATACGACTCACGAGCAGGCTGATGAGGAACACAACCAGGATGGTTGTGAACGCAGCGGGCAGCAGCCCGGCAATCACCCCAGCAGAGGTGGCTACGCCTTTGCCGCCCTTGAATCGGAGCCAGCACGTGAAGGTGTGCCCGAGCACCGCGGCCACGCCTCCGAGGACGGACAGCCAGAGGTTCCCGCCACTGGGCAGTCCGAGGCTGGCGGCGATCCAGGGGGGTACAACGGCGGCACCCACCCACCCCTTGAGCGCGTCCACCAGCAGGACAAAGCTGCCTGCGGGCTTGCCTAGAATCCGGAAGGCGTTGGTGGCCCCGATATTGCCGCTGCCCACGGTGCGCAGGTCGAGCCCCCGGGCCCGGCCGACGAGGTAGCCGGTGGGGATCGAGCCCACCAGATAACTCACGAAAGCGACGACGAGGGCGGCGGCAGCCACGGAAGGAACTTGAGCCTCAATGCGCCGTGCTTTGGTAATGACGCGCAAGCAGGTCGTCGCCGAAATCCCCGGAGAACTTCCGCCACACCGCGTGGATGTGGTTCGCGTTGTTCTGCGTGTTGTCGTACTCGAGCAGGAAGGTAGGTCCCTGCACCCGGTAATAGCTCCCCTGCCCCGGCTGATCGCCACCAGCCCACGCAAAGGAGATCTGGCCGAACCCGGCCCGGTCGATCTCCGCGAGGTCCTCGTCGGCCACCTCGGGGCGGCAGCGCCGGGCGTACTCCTCGAGCACCTGTCGCAGGAGTTTCTGCTGGGCACCGTTGAGGTTCTCGGCGGCCAACCCTTTGGGCTCGAGAGGCTTCACCTTTCGTTCGGCTCCGGTGATCACATCCTTGGGGGCCTCGGCCGAGATCACCGCGATCTTGCGCTGCTCCGGCGACAGCGAGCGCAGGAGTTCCTTGCCAAGGTCCTCCTCCGCCGCGAGCACGCGAAGGCCGCGCCGGGGTCCTTCCCGGACCTCGGCAGGGTTCGAGCCGAACATCGAAGGCGAGGAAGCAACCTGGCGGCCTCCCACGATGGTGAAGTTGAGGGCGAGGTGATGCCCCTCGACGCGCCAACCCCAGGTGCCGGTGGCGGAGGGCTCGCCGAACACGGTCCAGTAGTAGCCCTCGGGGTCCCGCCTGGGGCCCTTGCCCTGCTCGATTTCCAGCAGGATCTGCTCGAGGCTCATGATGGTGGCGGCCTTCACCAGGCCGCGCTGACTCAACCCGCTCGCGAGCAGGCCCGTGGCCAGATGGCGCTGGGCGGGAGTCATGTCGCGCCATGCCAGCCCCTTGCGGTCGCGCGGAATGAAGTGCCAGTTCACCCGCTCCCCATCGCCCAGGGCGAATACCGCCTGACCACGCTGGGCGGCGTCCAGGGCGGCCAGCCAGGTCGAGGCGGCCCCGGCCATTTCTTCGCCCGGCGTATGGGCCCGGGCTGGCGGGGAGGTCAGCAGCACCAGGGCGAGGAGCAGCCAGGTGGGGAACGCAACCATGATGGGATGGAATCGACGGGTCATCGAATGCGGAACCTCGCGGGCGGGGGTGCTCCGAAGCAAACGGAAAATGTTCCCCTGGGTTCCGCTCAGGAACGTGTGTGCCATTCCGGCCGGCCGTAGCGTTCGGTCATCAAACGGTCCACCACCCCCGTGAGGTCTGCCGTCCAAGGTTCGTCGGCTCCCCAGGCGGACCGCAACGAGGCCTTCACGGCCGCCGCCGGGAGTCCGAGGTTGGTGAGGAACGCGGTGTGCGGCCGTCCGGCACGATAGGTCGGCTGCCAACTCGGCATCGGCAGCAACCGCTCCACGAGAGCGAGATCGAAGCCGAGCAGGAATGTCCCATGGAACAGGAGCATGTGGCGGCGTCGGCGCTGGGCGTTGCCCGAGAACTTCAGGTCCGCCGCCACCAGATCGGTGTGGCCCTTCACCTCCACCGGCCGCGAGATCAGGCTGGCGAGCGCATCCCGGTGCCGTTCCATGATCCAGCGGTTTGTCGTGGTGACAGCGGCCAATTCCGGGGCGGCCAGGATGGGTAGGACCAGCGCAGAGGCCAGGCACCCGGGCCCCAGCACGACGGTCCCCCCACCGCTCGCCCGGCGGACCACCGGGATCCCGGCGGCGGCGCAGGCGTCGACATCAACCTCACGGTCGATGCGGTTGCCATACCCCACCACCACGCCGGGTTGCGCGGGCTCGTAGAACCGCAGCACCCCCGCCCCGCCGCCCCGGCCGGCCTCGGCCTCGGCTTCGCACAGCTCCAACAACGCCTCGTCCACGGCCAGGTTGGCCGCGGCAGTGGACTGGGTGAGGTCCAGGAACTTCAAGCGGCTGGAGGCCGCGCGAGCCGTGGCCCGCGCGGCCTGGTCGTCAGGTCTCGCGGTTCAGGGCACTGAGCACCGCCTTCAACGAAGCGAGTTCGATGTTGGTGTCGAACCCGGCCCCCCAGCGGGTGCGATCGTCCGCGAACCGGATCTGGATGTAGGCGATCGCCGAAGCCCCCTCCCCGGCGCTCAGCGCGTGCTCGCTGTAGCTCGTGACCTCGAACTTGGGTGCGCCATCGGCCGTCAGCGCGTGGACGAACGCCGCGATGGGGCCGTTGCCTTCCCCGGCCAGTTCCACCGGCACGCCGTCGCGCAGCAGGCGCGCGCGGCAGCGGACCAGGCCGTCATCGCTCTCGGTGCGGAACCCCACCAACTGCCACGGGCGTGAGCGGTCGATGTACTCCCGCCAGAACATGTCCTTCAATTCCGCACCGCTGACTTCGCGCCCCAGGCGATCGACCTCGTCGTTGGCGATGGGCCCGAATTCGCGCTGGAGGTCCTTCGGCAGGTCGATGCCGAATTCGCTTTCCAGGAGGTAGGCCACGCCCCCCTTGCCGGACTGACTGTTCACGCGGATCACCTCACGGTACTCGCGACCGATGTCGCCGGGGTCGATGGTCAGGTAAGGGATGTCCCAGATGGCCGACTGGCCGCCTTCGGTGGCCACCTCCCACGAACGCAGTCCCTTGCGGATGGCATCCTGGTGGGAGCCGCTGAATGCGGTGAAGACCAGTTCACCCGCGTACGGGTGCCGCGGCGGGACCGTCATGCCCGTGCAGCGCTCGTAGGCTTCGACGAGTTGGCCGAGGTTCGCGAAGTCGAGCTGGGGATGGATACCGTTCATGTAGAGGTTGAGCGCCACCGACACGACGTCGAGGTTCCCGGTCCGTTCCCCGTTGCCGAACAGGGTGCCCTCCACCCGATCCGCCCCGGCCAGCAGGCCGAGTTCGGTCGCTGCCGTGCCCGTGCCCCGGTCGTTGTGGGTGTGCAGGCTGATGATCGCGCAGTCCCGGCGTCGCAGGTGCCGGATGAACCACTCGATCTGGTCCGCGTACACGTTCGGCATGGCCATCTCCACCGTGTCCGGCAGGTTGAAGATGATCGGCCGTTCCGGGGTGGGCCCCCAGACCTCGGCCACCGCCTCACAAACCTCGAGCGCGAAGTCGACCTCGGTCGCCGAGAAGCTCTCCGGGGAGTACTCGAACCGGACGTCGGTCGCGACCAACCGCGGCAGGCGGTCCTTCACCCACTGGGTGCCGCGCGCCGCCATCTTCAGGATGTCCGGCTTCCCAAGGCCGAACACGATGCGTCGCTGCGCGGGCGAGGTGGAGTTGTAGAGGTGGACGATCGCGCGCTTGGCGCCGATCAGCGACTCGACGGTGCGCTCGATCAGATCCTCGCGCGCCTGCACGAGCACCTGGAGAGTGACGTCGTCGGGCACCCGGCCGTCCTCGATGAGTCGGCGGATGAACCGGAACTCGGTATTGGAGGCCGCCGGGAAGCCGACCTCGATTTCCTTGAACCCGCACCGGACCAGCGCCTCGAACAGCTCCAGCTTCTGGGACACGTTCATGGGCACTGCCAGGGCCTGGTTGCCGTCGCGGAGATCGACGCTGCACCAGATCGGGGCCGCGGTGAGGACCCGGTTGGGCCACTGCCGTTCGGGCAGCGACACCGGAGGGAAGGGTCGGTACTTGGTCGAAGGTTGCTTCAGCATGGTCGTTGGCAGGCTTTGCTCGACCCCACGCAATTCGCGGACCGATCGGCGGTACAAACAAAAAACCCGCCGGCCGGTCTGCGGCAGCGGGCGGGTCGAAACTGGTTAGGAGGATTCAGCTACGACCCGACTGCCGCGCTGCCAAGCAGCAGCGCAACGGTAAGCAACAGGTCGTTCGCAGGCCGAATCACGGATCTGGGTTTAGTAAACGGCGCCCGCGCGGTCAATGCTTTTGTCCCGGTCAGGGCTTCTCGTGCGCGGACCGCCCGTCCTCCCCGATCTCGATCACCGCCGCCCGCTAGTCCGG
>JBBQML010000160.1:0-8112 GCA_038328885.1 Verrucomicrobiota bacterium
CAGGCTTTTAGGGCGTGGTGACAGACACCATGGCCACGCGGTAGTAGCCGCTGTCGTCGCGCAAGAAGGTTTGCAGCGCGAACTCGACTGGACGCTGTTTCGGCGACGCGATGTCAAACAAGCCGATGGCCACCTGATATCGGCCCGGCGCGAGTTGCGCAGGTAGCGGCAGTTCGTGACGGAGGACGACCGGCGCGCCGGGCAGCCAGGTTTTGTCGGCTTTGGCCACCCGACTCACCCAGTTCGCGCCCGCGGCGGACAGCTTCACGCACAACTCGTACGGCTGATACGGCGGCGCGACCCCGCGATTCTCCAGCACCAGAACAAATGGGAGCTTCGTCCCGGCTGTCGCGGTGTCCGGCAACTCGACGGCTATGGGAAACAGCCAGTAGCCGCAGCGGTTGACCATCTCGCGGGTGAAGGCCGGATTGTCCGCCAGCCATTCATGCGCGTATCCGTGGTAGCCGATGTAGGTGGCGCGCAGCAATTCGAGCGCCCCGCGAAAATAGTCCGGTCCGGTCTTGCCGCGCCCGTGCTTCGCCACCAGCGAGTCAGGCCGGCCCTCCCAATTGCCCAAGTTCTTCACTGTGCCGTAGTGTTCCAACTCAAACACCGTCGGTCGGTGCCGATACGCGTCTGCAAAAAACTCCGGGCTGCGCACAGTGAAGGTGTCGCTCAACCCGGCCAGATAGCCGTTCACGAGGATGCTGTCGTCGCGATAAGTGATTCCGTTGGCCAGCACGTAGCGATGCAGGGCCTCGCGTGCCGCCGGGTCTTTCAGCGCATACACAAAATCATCCGACACCACGAGTTGGGCGCGTTTGAAGTGTTTCAGATGCAGGTCCACGTGCTGTTTGCGGGTGGCGAATCCGCACTCCTTCCGGCTGCCGGCCCAACTGTGGCCCTCTCCCCAGTCGCCAATGCTGCCGATGTCCAGGTAGCGCACCCAGGGCTGGTGGTCGTATCGCGCCGCGAACGCGGCGAGGAAACGGTCCAGCTTGGCGAGGAAGATCGGATCATCATACACCGGCTCCCAGGGCCCGTCCGCCCCGGTGGGTTGGCCCATGCGGTAATGGCCACCCTGCGCGCCGGCTTCCTTCACCCAGCGGGGCGTGGCGAACTGCTGCTCCGGGCGGTCAGTGCTCGTCTCCTTGCAACTGATGCGAAAGGCGATCCCGAGGCCGTGCGACGTCCACTTCTCCATGATCCGGTCCATCACCGCCCAATCGAACTCACCCTCGCGCGGTTCGAGATAAGCCCAGGCCAGCCGGAGGTAGAGGTGGTCCATGCCGGGGAACTCGATCAGGTCGGCGTCACGGACAATCTGATACTTGTTGATGTGGTTGTCAGGGTAGTGGTGGTACCAACCCTTGTGCGGATTGAACAAAACCCGCGTTGCGTCGTGAAGCGGAGCCAGATCGTGAACGACCGACTGTGGCGCGGGGACTGCGGCCTCGGGCGCGGCACCAACCGCTGCTCGCCACAGCAGTGCGAGTGAGGCAGGAAGGACTGGAGAGCAAAAGGTTTTCATGGTTGGAAATGCTCGATGCGCGCGCAGGAGGTCGAGTGGGTGGCCACGGAAACTCTTGCGCTTTCATCGTGTCACCTCAATAGCCCACCACGTTGTGGCAGGTCGACCGGTTTTACCGCCCGGCCGTACCCCATGCGCTCCGCGCGGAGCGCCGGACTGCGCGGACGGCCTTCCGGCGTGAGGGGTGTGGGACTGACGGACCTCGCGACCAGGTGAACCACACGATGCCGTCCCAATCCTGAAGCAGCAGGCAACTGACAAAAATTCCGCGCTTCCTGAGTTCCGCGATGAACGAAGATCTGACGAGCCGGAGAGGTTTTCACTGTCCAAATCTGCTGCCGCCGGTCTTACGAGGCGGCGGTTTGCCAATGCTGCCTGGTTTCCAGTTGCGGGCGAGTTCGATGTCCGCCGCGGCCTTCTCGGCCAGCTTCGGAATATCCACGACGCCGACGCGGTTGTAGAGCAACGGTTGCGTGTACTGCTTCGTGTAAACCGCCGCGTATCCCCGCCAATGGCCAAGCGCGGCTTCGAGATGCCTGATCGCGGCGGCCTGATGCTCCGGCGCCGAGTTGGCGTCGAACAGCGCCAGTGCGCACGCGGCTTCAATCTTCTCGGCGTAATAAAGACCGAGCGCGCCAAATGCCTCGATGTCGCCAAGAGTCAGGCGCAGTTCCTTGTTCGGGCCTTGTTTGGGGCGCAATTCCGCGACTGCGCGTCTCGCGCGCTCCGCGTGACGGCGGAGATTGTCCGCGACTTCCAGCGGCCCGACGCCGTCCATCGGCTGTTTCGCCAGCAAACGTTCCCGCCATTCGCGGATCGTAAGGTTGCCACTCTCGGGCATGCCTTCGCCCTCGATGAAATGGCGCACGGTGTAAAAGCCCTTGTGCGTCGGATGGCTGAGGCATGCCTCGGGCAGCCATTTCAAATCAATGTTGCCCCAGAAGAAGCGGGTGAGTTCCGGAAACACCCGCGACGCTGCGCTCCAACCGGCGAGCAGTTTGTCCGCCGGCACTTCGGGGAAGCGCGCGGCGAGGGTGAGCTGGAAAAACTCATCGGACAGCGTCGGGTCAAAGCTGAGGCGTCCCCACAGCATGAAGCTGAACCACTGCTTTTGCAGCACGAGCGCGCGCGGCGATTCGGGTTCGAGGTCCATCGCTTCGCGCCCCCAACAGTAACCGTCCGGCCCCATGTAGAAACCCGCGATCTTGTCCGGGCCCGGCATGGCGCGGATGAAATCGCGCGCGAATTGCGGATCGCCCCAACGAAAGCTGTAGATGTCGTCATTGCGCACGGTGAGCCAGGTGCGGCGGGTGGGCGAAAGTTCGGGCAGCAGCGGCCTGATGAAGGGCGGGTTGGTCATGCCGTACATGTGGGCCACGGCGTATTTGTAACTGAAGTCGAAGGGGCCGGGATAATCCTTCCAATACCTCGTGACGTCGTCCAGCCCGGTCATGTGAAAGCGATGAATCATTCGGAACTTCCTTTCCGGCTGATCCTGCAACGCGTCGCGACTGCCCTCACCGTAGGTTTGCCAGAGCCATTCCTCCTTCCCGAGATTGCCGAGCTTCTGGCCCATGTGCTCGCCCGCCGTAATGCCCAGGCCGGCCAGGAGTGGATACGTCTTCACCGTCTCCCGGACGCTGGCGCGAAAGTAGCGCACCAGGTTTTCGTCCGGCTTCGCGCGGCTCAATCCGTGTTTGCCCTCCTCGCTGTGGAGGAACGTGTTCCAGGTGAACCAGTACACGTCAATGCCGCGGTCCTTTGCCATCTGCAGGACCTCGCGCCAGAACGCGATCTTCTCCTCTATGGTCATGCGCTTCACCACTTCGGCGTCCTTGAGAAACTCGGGCCTGAACATGCGCTCGCCGTTAAGCGGGAAGTTCTGGTCGAACACCTCGCGCCGTCCCCGCAGCACGTCGTTCAACGCCACTTCCGGATACTCCGGCACTTTCACGATGCTGGGAAACGGATTCAGGCTCCAAAGCGAAAGGACGTTGAACCGGTGCCGCGCCATCTCGTCGAAGAACCCGCGCCAGAAGTCCCTGCTCCACATCTCGGGAATGTTCGCCTGGGCGGAGTCGCTGTTGTCCGAGTAACTGGGCGTGCGTAAATCGAGCGGGATGTTGAACTTGAGGCCGCGCTGGGCGATGTAGGGTGTGCGCTCGCCCGGCTTCAACCCGGCCAGCGTTCCCAAGCGAATCGCCTCGGCCACCTCCAAACCGCCGTACATTGCGCCAGTCGCATCGGCCCCGACGATGCGGAGTTTCACGCCTTGCCGCTCGATTCTAAAACTCTGAGCCGTTCCGACGGCGGCGATTTCCAGGGATACCTCGGGCAGGGCCGCTTCGCCGGCCGCTCGCTTGATTTCATCCCTGGCGAACAAGACGGGTCCGGAAGGATCCGGCGGAAGGTTCACCTCGACCGCGAGCGCCGGAGTGAGCGCGAGCACCAGGGCGGCGATCATGGCTGACCGGGGCCGGAGAAGCACGGGTTTGAGTCGAGCAAAGGATTTCATGGATTCTTGGATCAACGACATCTGTTACCGGTCGCACTCATCGGTGCTGCGTCCTTCCTTGCGGCTCGCGGTCGTCTGCTGGCGCGCCAGGACGCCAGCGATAGATGAGGGATTTGGCCGTTTAATTCTCTTCGACGAACACCAGGTATTCGCCGTCCTGTCGGCGGAAGGCGTTGATGCCGGTGAGCAGGTCGATCCAGCCGGTGTTGGCCACGCCGCCGACCGTCGGGCCGGGATCGAGCACGCCGAGTTCTGCGCCGTCGCTCAGGCGGTTCACCCAGATGCGACCCCGTTCTTTCCAGCCGCCGGTGAACGCGTAGTCGCCCTCCGCCGTGACGCACGCGGCTTCAGTGCCCGCTCCGGGCACGAAGGAAGCCGCCTCCCGTTTGCCCGCGAGGTAGCCCTTGCAGACAAACACGCGGCTGATGTGGCGCATGTCGCGGCCCTCCTCGGCGACCACCAGCGTGTCGGTGTCGTCGAGATAGCAGATGCGGGCGACCTTGTTCACGCCCTTGGGCTTGTCGAGCACGGTGATTCTGTCGGCGCGGTAGATTGGGTTGCCGTGTGCGTCGAGCCCCTGGCAGTCGTAGCGGAAGAGGCCGTAGGCCATCCAGATGTTGCCCTGCCGGTCCACCCAAAACGGACCGGGCTGCACGCGCGCGGTGTTCGGCGCGAATTCGTCCGCCTGGTAGTCGCCATCGCCATTCAAGTCGCGCCAGATGGAGGTGCCGGCCGGTTTGTGCGGCGGCCACTTGAGGTCGGTGTTGTAAAGGTCGTTGCCCCATTGAAGGACCAGGCCGGCCGGAACCGCGATGCCATCATCGAAGCGGAAGATGTTGATGAAGTTGCTCGCGAACATGCCGCCCACGAACAGGTAGCGGCGGCCGTTGAGGTAAACAATCTGTGGCGAGGTCAGTCCGTGCTCGCCCTGCTGTTTGACGTGCATGAGGCCGCGCGGATCGTTCGGATACCGATGCCGGTCGAGCGTGTAAGCAGTCCAGTTTGACTCACGCCCCGGCGGTTGGGACCAGTCCATCGCGTAGCGCTCCTGGATTCCCCAGACGGTGCGTGCGTCGTCGGCCGGATCGGCGGTGGCGACATCACAGAAGAATTCCCCGTGCAGTTCCCAGCGGAGTTTGCCATCCGGCGTAAAGGACCGGAGCACGGAGCCCATTTCGCTCATTGCGACGTAGAGGTTGCCGGCGGCATCCATGCCCAGGCCGCGGATGCCCCAGAACTTGGTGGGCGTAATCTCACCGGGCGTGCCGGCCCGGATGCCGCCGCGCTCGCCAAACGTGCGGGCCAGCCTCGGCCTGGAGGGATCGCCGATGTCGTAGAACAGCACCTGCTGGCGGGGGCCGGTGAGCGAATCGGCCACCATAAGCTGACCGTTGTTCGCCATCGCCAGGGCCGTGGGCTGGAAGAGTTCGGGGAAGCTCACCGGCTGGCTGTCGCAGGTGATGCCCTTGGGAACGAACTCCCATTCCTGGTGTCTCGGGTCGGTGTATTCGACTTCGAGCTTCCAAAGCCGGCCCTGCGGGTCGCGCGCCTGCAGGCTGTTCGGGTTCACGTTCGTGTTGCCGACCACCTCGCCGTCCTTGTAAACGCCGAACTTCTTCCCGCCCTCATCCCAATGGCTCCAGGTGTTGACCGTGCCATCGGGCTGGACCTGGGTATGGATGAGGAAATTCTGCACCCACTTGTTGCTTGCGCCGGAGAACGAGTTGCCGACCCAAGTCACGGAATAATCCAGCGGTTCGGCGGCTGCCATGGCGGCGACGAAAGACAACTGGGCGGCCAGGACGAGGGCGACCGGTTTCAGCGAGAGAAATTTCATGGGAACAACTTGGGATTGGTCAGCACGCGGAGGAACTCCTCGCGACTGGTTTTCAAGTCGGTGCTGGCCATGGGGATCACCAGCACGTCGCCCGTGTCGCCGGCCGGCACCGGCCGGAACACCAGCGCCCGGCCCTCGAATTCCGCCCGCCGGACCTCCACGCCCGTCCAGCATTTCGGTTGATACAACCAGACCAGCGGCGCGCCGTCGCCCAGTTGGTTGTCGCGGCCCAGGTCGGTCTTGATGAAGCGCTTCATGTCCTCGGTGAACGGGTTGTCCAGAAGCACGTCGAAGTGCTCCGCGCGGAAGACCGAGTCGCGGTCCCAGAACTGCCCGCCGCCCCAGTCCACGTAACGCGTCTTTTTCGCCACGATGTAGGCCGACCAACCGTCCTTGCCGTTGTAGTTGAAGGAACTGACCATAAGATTGAAGACCACGAGATTCGGCGCGATCTCGGGATTGGTGAGCAACGCGTTGGCGACCGTTGTCTGCGGCCCGCCGACAATCACCAGCAGCGGTTTCTCCGGCGACGCCTTCTTTGCTTCGGCCACGATCAGGCGGCTGCCCGGCGTGGGCTGCGGCACGGTGTCCTCGATGCGGCCGCTCTCGGGGCGGACGAGCACGCGGTCGGAGCCGAGCGTGGCGTCCGGGACTTTTCCCAATCCGGAATCGCGCGCCAGCTTGAGCGCCTTCCCGGCGTCGTCCACGCACTTCTGCATCGGGTGGAGATAACCCCTGTCCCAGTCCCACATGTCGCGGGTGACGACGTTGCCGCGTAGATCGGCGTTGCCCAGACTGGCCTGCGCCCAGAGGTAGTTATTGTCGAAGACATCGAACCACCAGTCGTTATCATAAATGATCGGGTTGTCCGGGCCGACGCCCGTGAGGTGAACGCCATTTTCATCGACCCGATGCCCGGGCACGACAGCTTGCGTGGTGAGCAGCAGCAGGTGCAGAGCACAACCGGCCAGCGCGAGCCGGGGCAGAAAATAGAACCAACAAGACGTGCGCAGCGTGGAGATGACCCTGGCAATCCGGTCGCCACTGAAATTGGATTTCATGGGTGATTTGCAACCCCTGATGCCGGCCCGCGCCAGGAGGATGGCCTTAAATTCTTGGACGATTGAATCGCGCGTGAGGCCGGTGCGATCGCAATAACCAACCCACCAGGCTTCGCCCTTTCGAGCGAAGCAGAATGGCGGAAGAAGGCGAACTTCGCCCCGCTGAGAAAAACGGATTGCCGACGGGCGCATCGAGCGACGGTTCAATCTGACAGACGCCGCGATGCGGAGCGGTGGGAGTGGCAGTGACGAAGCTCGCCGCCGGCGCGCTGGCGGCGAGGAGGCAGGCAAAGCTCGCGGTCACGGAAAGGCGGCGAACGTTGGATGTAGGTTGCACGATTTTGGAGCGGAGTGGTACGACGATGGTCTGTCCCGGACACGCTGAAGACTTCATTGTGACTCAAGAACCAGCACCCAGTCATTGCCGGATTGCTCCTCGCCGGGCGGGTCAAAGCGGCGGCGGCCCTTGTTCTCGAACTCGCCAATGGCCGCCGTCGCACCGGTGCGCGGGTTGAACCACGACGTTTCCACTTTCGCACCGCTCAGCTTGCCAAGCTGGATGTCCAGCGTCCGGCCAGTGGGGGTATAGACCAGCACATAGCCGTCGCCGCGCAAGGCCAGACACATTTCCCACGGGCGCTCCTGCTCGAAGGCCAGCAGCGACAGGTCCGGCCGTTGCGTCAGAAACGGACGCGCCTCGATCAGCTTCCGCAAGTACCCCATCTGCTTCGCGCTCGGCGCGTCGAGTGCGTCGAACCAGAACTCTTTCGGCCCGGCAGTGCCCGGATGGTTTGGCGAATGCATCTGCCAGATGCTGTGATGGCCGTAGGTGTGACCCGCCGCACCCGCGAACACCGCCCAATACCCGGCCCGCCGCGCGTCGTCGTCCGTCGCGGTCGTGGGCGGGCGGCCATGCCGGAAGCCGGGATAGCTCGATTCGAGGTCAATCACCGGCACCGCGGGCCCCACCGTGCAAGCCTGCTCGATCATGAGCCAGTTCATCGCCCAGCGTCCGTGACCGGATTGCAGCGTGTGAAAATCCATCCATGGCTCGTTGTTCAGGAACCACGCCGTGCTGCCCGGGCCGCTGGTATGATACGTCATCAGCATCCTGGAGTAATCCTCCACGCCAATCACACCCACGGCAATGCCGCGCGCCATGGCCCGC
>JBBQML010000161.1:0-8084 GCA_038328885.1 Verrucomicrobiota bacterium
GAGGGGTCCGACCTCCTCCTCGCCCTGGGGGTCCGGTTCGATGACCGCGTGACCGGCAGCTTCGCCGACTTCGCCCGTGGCGCGACGATCGTTCACATCGACATCGACGCCTCCGAGCACAACAAGAACAAGCGCGCGAACCTTACGGTGCACGGCGATCTGTGCGACGCCCTGAAGCGTCTCAACCAACTCATCGCGAAGCGCGGGGGCATCGCGAAGAAGTTCGACGCCTGGCATGCCCAGACGGCGGAGTGGAAGGCGCGGGCGCCGTTCCAGTACACCACCAAGGCGGAGATCACCGACTCCGACCACATCAAGCCGTTCGTGCGGAGCGGAGAGGAATTCATCCTGCCGCAGATGGTGATCGAGGAACTCCACAAACTCACCAAGGGCGAGGCCTGGATCACCACCGGGGTGGGGCAGCACCAGATGTGGGCCGCCCAGTGGTACCGCTACCAGCACCCGCGCCAGTTCATCACCTCCGCCGGGCTGGGTTCGATGGGCTTCGGGTTCCCCGCCGCGCTCGGTGTGAAGGTCGCGCTGCCCGACCAACAGGTGGTCGACATCGATGGCGACGGTTCGTTCCTGATGAACATCCAGGAACTGGCGACCGCTCACGTCGAAAACATCGCCGCGAAGGCGATCATCCTCAACAACCAGCACCTCGGCATGGTGGTGCAGTGGGAGGACAGTTTCTACGGCGGCAACCGCGGCCACACCTACCTCGGCAATCCGGAGAACCGCCAGGCGATCTACCCGGACTACGTCAAGGTCTGCACCAGCTTCAACGTCCCCTGCGAACGGGTTGTCTACCGCAAAGACCTGCGGGCGGCCCTCCAACGCATGCTGGAGGCCAAGACCCCCTACGTGCTGGACGTCATCACCCCCTATACCGAGCACGTGCTGCCGTTCATTCCGGCCAACCGGACCGTGGCCGACATGATCTGGAAAGCGTGACCCGGCACGCTAGACTCCCCGCCATGTCGAAGGCCGCCAAGGTGACCGAACCCACCTTCGAAGACGCCCTGGGGAAGCTCGAGTCCATCGTGGAAGCGATGGAAGCCGGCGAATTGCCGCTCGAGCAACTCCTGGGGCGGTTCGAGGAGGGCACCCGCCTCGTCAAGTTCTGCCAGGACAAGTTGTCCGCCGCCGAGCTGCGAATCCAGCAACTGGAGACGGCCGGGGACGGTGCTGTTGGCGTCGTACCGCTGGATCTGGACGACGGGCCCGCCGACTCGACGACAACCCAGCCCTGACATCGCCGAACCGCCCCCCGACCCACCCCTCTTTGTGGAACCGAGCCAACCCCCCCCTCCGAGGATTCCGCCCATGAGCCGCTACCTCGATATGGTCGACCATCCGGACCATGTAAAAAAACTCACGCTGGACCAGTGCGTGCAACTCGCCGGCGAGATTCGCCACGAGTTGATCACCAAGCTGGCCAAGCACGGCGGCCACCTCGGCCCCAACCTGGGCGTGGTCGAGTTGACCCTGGCCCTCCACCGCGCCTTCAGCACCCCAAAGGACAAGTTCGTCTGGGACGTCAGCCACCAGGTCTACGTCCACAAACTCCTCACCGGCCGCAAGTCGCGCTTCCACACCATCCGCACGACCGATGGCCTGAACGGCTTCGCGCTGCGCACCGAGAGCGAGCACGACTGCTATGGGGCCGGACACGCCGGCACGGCGCTTTCCGCCGCGCTGGGCATGTGCGCCGCACGCGACCAGCGGGGAGGAGATGAACACGTGGTGTGCGTCTTCGGGGACGCCGCCCTGACCAACGGGATTTCCTTCGAGGCGCTGAACAACATCGCCCACACCACCCGGAAGTTCATCGGCGTCCTCAACGACAACGAGTGGTCCATCGCCAAGAATGTCGGGGCCATCTCCGGCTACCTCAACCGGCTGACCACCAGTCCGCGTTACAACCAGCTCCAGCGCGATTTCGCCACTTGGATCAAGAAGCTCCCCAAGGGCGATCTCGCGGTGCGCCTCGGCCAGAAGGCCGAGGAGGCCCTCAAAGGCGTGGTCACGGACATGTCCCTGCAGCGCGCCCAGGATGGCCCGGGCACCGACGGCCGGGGCGGCTACGGCAGCAGCCTCATCTTCGAGGAGTTCGGGCTGCGCTACCTCGGTCCCTTCGATGGCCATGATCTCCCCACGCTCATCGGCGTGTTGGAGTTCGCCAAGACCTGCGAAGGGCCGGTGGTGATCCACGTCCTCACCCAGAAGGGAAAGGGTTTCGAGGCCGCCATCAGCCAGCCCGAGAAGTTCCACGGCCTCGGACCCTACTGCGCCGAAACCGGCGTGGTCGCCGGCCCCAAGCCGGGCACCGCCCCCATGTGGCAGGAGGTCTTCGGCCGCACCATGGTCAAGCTCTGCCAGCAGAACAAGAACGTGGTCGGGGTCACCGCCGCCATGCCCAGCGGCACCAGCCTGAAATTCCTCGACCAGGCCCTGCCCAAGCAGTTCTACGACGTCGGGATCGCCGAGGAACATGCCGTCATCTTCGCCGCCGGCATGGCCACCATGGGCTTCCACCCGGTCGTTGCCATCTACTCCACCTTCCTGCAGCGGGCCTACGACTGCATCCATCACGACGTCTGCCTGCAGGACCTGCCGGTGATCTTTTGCATGGACCGCGCCGGGCTGAGCGCCAACGACGGCCCCACGCACCACGGGCTCTTCGACATCAGCTACCTCCGCTGCCTGCCCAACCTCGTGCTGATGTCGCCCAAGGACGAGGATGAGCTGCAGGACATGATGTTCACGGCCACGCTTCAGCCGCATCCCGTCGCCATCCGCTTCCCCCGCGGCACCGCCGAGGGCGTCCCGATCAAGGACCGCCCGGCCGTGCTGGAGATCGGCAAGGCCGAGGTGCTGCAGCACTTCGGCAACACCGGCGCCCGCAAGGCCGCCTTCTTCGCGCTGGGCAATATGCAACCGGTGGCCCGCGCCGCCATGCAGATGCTCAAGCTCGAGGGTTGGGACTGCGCCTTGGTGAACCCGCGCTTCTGCAAGCCGCTCGACGCCGCGACCCACGAGTTCTTCGGCCGTGCGGCGGACGTGGTCGTCACGCTCGAGGACCACGTGCTGATGGGGGGCTACGGCAGCATCGTCCTCGAGTGCTTCAGCGAGAAACGGATCCCCACCCCGGTCGTCCGCCTCGGCTGGCCCGATCAGTTCGTCGAACACGCGAGTTCCGTCGACTACCTCCGCCAACGCCACGGACTCACCGCCGAGAACGTCGTCAAGGAGGTACGCCTCGCCACCCAGTTTGTCACCCCGGCCCGGCAGGTGTCCGGAGCCGCGGCCTGATCGTGATGACGCTCGCCGAGCAGATGCTGGCTCTTGCCGCGGAGGCGAAGTGCGCCTCCCGCGCGCTCGCGCAACTGACCTCCGCCGACAAGGACCGCTGCCTGCGGGCGATGGCCGAGGCTCTCGAGGGCGCGGCGCCGGCCTTGCTCGAAGCCAACGCCCGCGACCTCGAAACCGGCCGGGCGCTGGGCCTTTCGGCGGCGATGCTCGATCGCCTGCGACTCGACGCCCCGAGGATCGCCGCCATGGCGCAGGGCGTGCGCGAGGTCGCCCAACTCCCCGATCCCGTGGGACGCGTTCTCGACGACCGCACCCGCCCCAACGGACTCCGGCTGCAGAAGGTCGCCGTCCCCATCGGCGTGATCGTCATCATTTACGAATCCCGCCCGAACGTAACCGCCGACGCCGCCAGTCTGTGCTTCAAGACCGGCAACGCGACCATCCTGCGCGGCGGCAAGGAGGCCCTGAACTCCAACCGCCTGATCGCCGACACCATGGTGACGGCGGCCCGCACGGTGTTTCCGGGCTTTCCCGACCACGCGATCCAGGTGGTTCCCGTGACCGACCGCGAGGCGATCCCCGCGCTGCTCGGGCTCCCCCAATACGTCGACCTCTGCATCCCGCGCGGCGGCGAGCAATTGATCCGGGCCGTGGCCGAGTGTTCCCGGGTCCCGGTCATCAAGCACTACAAGGGCGTCTGCCATGTGTACGTCGACCACGACGCTGACCTGGCCATGGCGGAAAGCATCACGATCAACGCCAAGGTTCAGCGCCCCTCCGCGTGCAACGCCGCCGAGACGCTCCTGGTCGACTGGCCGATCGCCAGCGCGTTCATACCGCGCATCGCCGACGCGCTCTGGGAGCGGCAGGTGCAACTGCGCACCGACACCGCCACCCGCACGATTCTCGGCATGAAGGGCCAACCGCCCGAGGGGAAGCTGGCGACCGCCTCGGCCGCCGACTGGGAGACCGAGCACAACGATTACATCCTCAACGTCCGGGTGGTGGACGGACTTGCAGACGCGGTGGCGCACATCACGAGGCACGGTTCGAACCACTCCGACGCCATCGTCACGGCCAACGAGGCGACCGCGCGCCGGTTCCTCGCCGAAGTGGACTCCGCCACGGTCTACTGGAATGCCTCCACCCGGTTCACCGACGGTGGCGAGTACGGCATGGGCGCCGAGATCGGAATCAGCACCGACAAGATCGGAGCCCGTGGACCCATGGGCCTGGACGAACTGTGCACCTACAAGTGGATCGGTCGGGGGTCCGGGCAGATCCGCTGATCCGCTGATCCGCGACCGCGCACCATGCCTGCCCCCGACCACGCCCCCGATCCTGATCTCGATCCGGCCCCCGCTCCCGATCCGAGCCCCGAGCCCGGGCTCGATGCCGAATCCGGGCCCGAACCGCGGGTTCCAGACACCGCACCGGACCTTGAACCCAGCCCGCCCACCGCCCGTGAAGGGCCGGTCGGCCGGCGCGCGCCCTGGGTCCAGCTCAAGACCTACACCAATCACCCGACGGTGTATCCGGCGATGGTGCGTGGCGCCTCGCCGGATGCCCGACCGGGGTCTCTGGTGACCGTCTACGACAAAGAGGACCGGCCTTTCGGCGCGGGTCTCTGGAATCCCCGTGCCCGCGTGCCGCTCCGCGTGGTTCACCACAGCCCGGATCCGTTTATGGAGGCGGATTTTCTCCGTCTCCTCGACCGGGCCGTGGACCTGCGCCTGCACACCCTGGGACTCGACGATCCCGCCGACACCGACGCGTTTCGGGTGGTCAACTCGGACGGTGACGCCCTCAGCGGGTTCGTCGTCGACAAATTCGCGGACGTCTTGAGCGTCTCGGTGCACAGCCTCGGCGTCTTCCAGCGGCTCCCCCAGTGGCTGGCGCATCTCCACGCCCGGCTGGGGACGAAGCGCGTGGTGGTGGAGGTCGACGAGGCGATCGCCCGATTCGAAGGCATCGCCGTCCACAAGTTCCGCGGCGACGCCGTGCGAACCGTGAAGATCCGTGAGCACGGGTTGCGGTACGAGGTGGACTTCGCCCGGGGCCACAAGACCGGGTTCTTCTGTGACCAGCGCGACAACCGGCGTCGACTCGCCGCGTTCACCCACGAGAAGCGGGTGCTGGACCTCTGCTGCTACACGGGCGGGTTCTCGCTGGCCGCCAGGCTGCTCGGCGACGCCAGCGAGGTCACCGGCGTCGACCTCGACGAAGCCGCCATCGCGCAGGCCAAGCGCAACGCCAACCTGAACCAGGCCCGGATCGAATGGGTCCACTGCGACGCGTTCGCCTGGGCGCGGCAGAAGCAGAAGAACGGCGAACGCTGGGATGTGGTGGTGCTGGATCCCCCGAAGCTGGTCTTCGATCGGGACGAAACCGACGGCGGGATGTTGAAATACGAAGATTTGAACATCATCGCGCTGTCGCTGGTGAAACCGGGCGGGGTCTTTGTCACCTGCTCCTGCTCCGGGATGGTGGACGAGGAGCGCTTCGAGCGCGTGGTGGTCAAGGCGGCGCATCGCCAGGGCAAACGGCTTCAGTTCCTGGAGGCGACCGGGGCCGCACCGGATCACCCGGTGATGTCGAACTGCCCCGAGAGCCGCTACCTGAAGGTGTTCTGGGCCCGGCTGCCGGGGTGAGCCCTCTCAATGCCGCCGGAACGTAAGCCGGTGATCCACCCGGCGGGTCTGCTGGTAAGGCAGCGGCGGAAGGTCGGTCTGCGTCGGTGACTCAACCTCCCGAAGGATCCCCCTGGCCATCGCCTGAAACGCCGTCCACCGCGGCCAGTCGAGCGGGGTGGCGTGCGCGATCTGGCGCAGCAGACTCCGCCACTCGATGATGAGGCGGTCGATGTCCCCCTCCCCCAGGGCCTCGGTGACCAACCGCTGCCTCCGCTCCGGGTGCCGGTGCCGCTCTCGCACGATCTCATCAGCCCCGGCCCCGTAGCGAGGTGGCAGGCCGTTTTCGAGATAGCCAGCCACATTCAGGAGCCCGTAGATCCGCTGGCAGGCGACCGCCAGTCGCCCCCCCCAACGGCTGTCCTCCCCGGCGAACCGGAATCCGGCATCGAGGTTCGCGACGTCGTAGACCAGCTCGTCCAGCGGGTAGCTCCCATCCTCCATGGCCGCCGCCAACGCGAGGCCCGCCGTCTGCGAAAGGGCCGCCACGATGGAGCCCCGCCGCGTCGGGACACCGCGTTCATCCACCAGGAGAAGCCGCCGCCACAGGACTGCCGTGCCGGTACCCGGCGACAACCCGCGACAACTCTGCGTCAACGGGCAGCGGCTGCAGGCAGGCTGGGATACCGAGCGCTCCCGGGGAAACCAGAGGGCCACCCCGTGGCTGTCGCGGGGAACCTTGATCGTGCGTTCGGCCAGCGTGATCTCGGCAACCAACCGCTGCTGCTGCCGAACAAAACGGACCACGGGCGTGCGCTCGGACGTGAGCTCCACTTCCAGCAGCGGCCGGATCTCGCGTTCCCATTGCTCCCAGGTCGCCAGGCGTCCGTGCCAGTCCGTCAATCGCCGCACCCACCTCAGCAGCACGAGCCGTTCGCCCGTCAGGATATCCGCCACCTTGAAACCCCGGCCGTAGATCCGTCCCCGCTCGGTGTCCTGCAACCCCACGAGCCACCCCTGCCCCACCCGTTCCAGGGCCGCCTGCACCGTCAGAGCCGAGACCAGCGGCCCGGTGGGAAGCGACTCCCCCGCCGTGTCTTCCTCCCCCGGCACGTTCGCGGGAAGCCCCTCCAGTGGCTCCTCGACACCCGACTCCCCGGACGCGCCCGCGACCAGGGCTGGCGAAGGCCCGAGACCTTCGACGGGTGGCGGCGGGTTTGCCGGGGGTGGCCCCCCTGAGGCCCGCGCCTGGGCCGCCGTGGTCGCCTGCACGAACACCTCGCCCAGCGCAACGTCCTGTATCCGGCCCATGGGCTCCCAGGCACCGCGGCTATTGAGCATCTCCCGCACCCGGCTCCGCACGTGCCGGGCGCGTTCTGCATCCGTATTGAGACCGCACGGCGCGTCCGGGTGCTTGAGCGATTCTTCCACTCCAAGAAAAATGGGCTTGCTGGTGAACAGGCGTTCCTGCACCCGGGCGGCCATCGCAAACGGGTCCTCCCCGCGCGCCGCAGCACCGCCCATGACGCCCAACAGCGCCCCCCAATCCACGAGGCCGCTCCGCAGGAGCTGGCTGGGGTGCGCGTCCCTCAGACGAAGTTCGTTGCTGGACACCAGGACGTAACCCACCTCGTCGATCCCCCGGCGTCCCGCACGCCCGAACATCTGCAGGATCTCGTCGGGTCGCAGCGGCTGTTCCGCCATGTCCCGGCGGTAGGACGCGCCGGCGAGGGCCACGCTGCGGAGGGAAAAATTGATGCCAGCCGCGAGGCCCATCGTGGCGACGACCACCCGGAGCTGCCCGGCCTTCGCCAACGGTTCGATGACCCCGGCCCGGGCCGCGTAGCTCAATCCGCTGTGATGATATGCCACCCGGCTCCTCAGGAGCTTCGCCATGGAATCACCGACCAGTTGCTTCTGTTCCGGTGAGAGCACAAGGGGGTCGGGCGTGGGCAGAGCTCTGGCCACCTCGGCGGCCAGGGCCTCGGTCGCTTTGCGACGCGGGGCGAAAACCAGGATTGGCCCCAGGCCCTCGGCCAGGGCCTTGGCGAGAAACCGCGGCCAATAACCGCGGATCTCCGACGGGAGGTGGAAGTTCAGGTTCCCCGCCCAGACCTCGTCCAACGGCACCGGGCG
>JBBQML010000162.1:0-8071 GCA_038328885.1 Verrucomicrobiota bacterium
GACCCTGCCTACTCGGCCTGCGTGCAGCGGGTCTTCGTGGACCTGTTCCGCAAGGGTCTCATCTACCGGGGACGGCGCATGGTGAATTGGTGCCCGGTGTCCCTTACAGCCCTCTCGGATGAGGAAGTGACGATGAAGGAGCAAAAGGGCCTGCTCTACCACTTCAAGGTCGAGGTCGCCGAACACCCCGGCACCTTCCTCACCATCGCGACCACCCGCCCGGAAACCATCCCCGCGGACACCGCTGTGGCCGTCAACCCGAAGGACCCGCGCTATGCCCACCTCGTCGGCAAGCACGTCGTCCGGCCTCTCCCCGCGGAACAACCCCGGGAGCAACGCCTGATCCCGATCGTGGCGGATGAGCAGGTCGACTTCGAGTTCGGCACCGGGGTCCTGAAGGTCACGCCGGCCCACGACAAGGTGGACTTCGCCATCGGCCAGCGGCACGGGCTGCCGATCCTCGAGGTGCTGCACCCGGATGGACACCTCAACGAACTTGCTGGCCGGGATCTGGCGGGCTTGGACCGCGTTGCGGGCCGGAAACGCGCGGCCGAACTCCTCGAGGCACTCGGGGCAATGGAGAAGGCCGAGCCGTACGTGAACAAGGTGGGGTACAGCGAGCGCGCCGACGTCGCCATCGAGCCCCGCCTGAGTGACCAGTGGTTCCTGCGTTACCCCAGCGTGCCGCAAGCCCAGGAATGCGTTGCCAGCGGCCGGCTCCAGTTCCACCCCGACCGCTGGGCCCGCGTTTACGAACACTGGATGACCAACCTGCAGGACTGGTGCATCAGCCGCCAGTTGTGGTGGGGACATCGGGTTCCCGTCTGGACGCTCCAGGCCGCTGCGTCCGGGAACAGCTTCGCCACCGTCCTGCCCGCCCCGCTCCTGGATCAGGAACGCCAGACTTCGGGCACGACCCACGGCTTCAGCTTCAGCGGTGAGGCCGACTCGGGGAGCTGGGTCCGCTTCGATCCGGACCTGGGCACCTGCTTCGCCGCCACCTGCGCCCCGGCGGAGGAAGCCGCGCTGGCCGCGCTCGGCTTCGTGCAGGATCCGGACGTGCTGGACACCTGGTTCAGTTCCTGGCTGTGGCCGTTCGCGACCATGGGCTGGCCGGAGAACACCCCGACGCTCAAGGCCTTCTACCCGACCGCGGATCTCGTCACCGGCCCGGATATCATCTTCTTCTGGGTCGCCCGCATGATCATGGCCGGGTGCGAATTCATGGGGCAACTGCCGTTCCGCAACGTCTATTTCACGGGCATCATCCGGGACAAGCAGGGCCGGAAGATGTCGAAGTCGCTGGGAAACTCACCCGATCCCCTCGATCTCATCACCCGGTTCGGTGCCGACGCCCTGCGTTTCGGCACCATGCGCAGCGCCCCCCTGGGCCAGGACGTGCTCTTCGATGAGAAGGACGTCGAGCTGGGTCGGAACTTCTGCAACAAACTCTGGAACGCCTGCCGTTTCCGCCAGATGCAGGGCGGCGAGGTCCAGGGGGAGATCGACGCCGGCCGCCTGACCACGGACGACCGCTGGATTCTTTTGCGCCTGGACCAGGCGATCCGGGAGATCGACGCCGGCTACGCCGGATACCGGTTCAACGAGGTCAGCCAGACCCTCTACCGTTTCTTCTGGGGCGAGTACTGCGACTGGTACATCGAGGCGAGCAAGGCGGCCTTCACCGGCGACGACGCCACCCTCAAGGCCAATCGGCTCGCGGTCATCGATTTCGTGCTCAGCCATACCCTCCGGCTGTTCCACCCCTTCCTCCCGTTCATCAGCGAGGAACTGTGGCACGGGATGGGGTACGCGGAGGATATGCCGGCCGAGCAGGGTGGCCTCACCCTGATGAACGCGCCCTGGCCGGCCCCGCTCACCGACGAGGAAAAGGAGGCTTGGGGACTCGACCCCGCGGCCGACCAACTGGCGAGCGTCCGCAACGAGCTCGTCTCGCTGGGCCGCAATCTGCGCGCGCAGTTCAATGTGCCCGCCAACAAGAAGGCCCGATTCGTCCTCAAACCCACCGCGATCCTGCCTCAAAACGAAACGGACGTGATCCGACTGCTCCTGAGCGCGGACCCGCTCGAGGTCGTGGGCCCCGACTGGCGACCCGACCAGGGGACGCCCGTCGCCGCCAACGACCTGGGGGAGCTGTTCCTTCCGCTGGCCGGATTGATCGATGGAGGCGCTGAGCGAGCCCGCCTGGGCAAAGAACTGGAGAAGACCGTGGCGGAGGTCGCCAAGGTGCAGGAAAAGCTGGCGAACCCCGCTTTCACCGGGAAGGTGCCCGCCAAGGTCCTCGAAGAACATCGCGCCCGTCTGGCCGACTGGCAGGCCAGGCAGCGCCAGGTCGAAACCGCTCTCGCCAACCTCCCCGTTTAAACCTCCCCCCCTCAACGCTTGTCGGATCGCGGAACGTGGTTCACTTTTCCGCCGGGCTGCCTGTGCCGAACGCGTGACATCAGGGTGAATTTTCTCTGGGAGACCGAGGTCGGGAGACAGTGAATGACGAAGCATGAGTGAAGACCGGATGCAGTTGAGCAGGCTCGAGCTGAAGTACCAGATCAGCGAGGAGCTCGCACTGGCGATCCGTGACTTCGTGGGCTCCTACCTCGAGATCGACGAGTTCGGGGCCACCCGCCCGAACCTGTCCTACCCGGTTCATAGCCTCTACCTCGATTCCCCCTCCCTGGCCACCTACCACCACACCATCAACGGCAACAAGAATCGCTATAAGCTGCGCCTCCGCTTCTACGAAAGCCGTCCCGGCGCACCGGTCTACTTCGAGATCAAGCGCCGGATGAACAACGCCATCCTCAAGCAACGGGGCGCCGTCCGACGGGAGGCCGTCGACCGTGTGCTGGGAGGCCAACTCCCCGAGCCCGGCGAACTGGCCTCGACCGACCCGCGGCACCTCGGGGGCATCCAACGGTTTCACGGATTGATGACGGAGCTCGATGCCCGGCCCGTCGCCCATATCGCCTACCAACGCGAGGCCTGGATCAGCCCTCGCGACAACTCCGTCCGCGTCACCCTGGATCGCGAGGTCCTTTTCGAGCCCGACCCCACCACCCGGCTCGAGACGCGGATGGCCGACCCGCTGCTGGTCTTCGAACGAAGGTGATCTTGGAGCTTAAGTTCACCGGTCGCTATCCCGATTGGTGGAGAGAGCTCGTCCGCGTGTTCGGGCTCGCCCAGGGTTCCGCTGCGAAATACGCCGATGGCATCGTTCAATACGGTGAGGACAAACTGAAGGCGGCCCTCCTGCGGATCCGCTCCGAACTGCCGCCCCAACCGCCCCTGCTCCCCACCGCAACCGCAACCGCAACCGCAACCGCAACCGCAACCGCAACCGCGACAGTGACCGCGACAGTGACCGCGACCGCGACCCCTGAGGATCTTCCATCGATGGACTGGTTAAGAAACGCCGACATGTCCGCGGTGCCCACCGATTTCGCCGTGGTGCTGCTCGGCATGCTGCTCGCCTTCCTGTGCGGCCAGGCGGTGGCTTGGACCTACATGTTCACCCACCCGGGCCTCTCCTACTCCCGGAGCTTCGTCAACTCGCTGATCGTCATCCCCATCGTCGTGGCCCTGGTGATGCAGGTGCTCTCCAACAACCTGGTCACCGCCTTCGGATTGATGGCCGTGTTCGCCATCGTCCGCTTCCGCAACATCCTACGCGATACCCTGGACACCAGCTATATCCTTGCCTCCCTGGTCTTCGGCATGGCGGCCGGCACCCAGAAATACGCCAGCGCCATCGTCGGCTGCATCTTTACCATCCTGGTCTTCATCTACCTCCGGGTGACCAACTTCGGGGCCCGCCACCGCTACGACCTCATCCTCAACCTGCACTGGGCCCGCCCACTGCCGGAGTTGAACGCCCTCGACCGCCTGCTCACCCGCCACAGCAGCAGCATGGTCCGCGCCAGCCAACGCACCAACGAGGGTTATGGCGGCGTCGACCTCTCGTATCGCGTGCTCCTCCGCGACGTTTCCCGTGCTCCTGACCTGCTCTCTGAACTGCGAGGACTCGAAGGGGTTTCACGCGTCACCAGCGTCAAGGCGGAGGACGAATCGGAATTGTAATCATGGAGCGACTCGAGCCCATCCCCAGCCCCCCCGGACACCTCGTCCGCGAATTCTTCCACCGCGCCGTGCCGGTGATCGTCTTCGCGATCGGCACCGCGTCCATGGCCTTGCTCTGGAACACGCGCTTCAGCGGCACGATTCTCTTCGGCGAGGTCGAACCGATCCGCGCCGACGTCACCACCACCGCGGGCGGCACCATCACCGAGGTGCTGGTCGACCGCTTTCAAACCGTCACCAACGGCCAGTTGATCGCCACCGTGGAAACCATGGACACCGACGCCGCCCGTCGGGCCCTCGATGTCCTGCGCTCCGAACTCCAGGTGATGCGCTCGCGCATGGCCCTGGATGAGGCCCGGAACGACCAGAATATCGAGGGGGTCCGGGTGCGCTGGCTCGAGGCCCGGGTGGACCTGGCCACCGCCCGCGTCTCGCTCGAGAACGCCCGCCGCGACCTGCAGCGCGCCGATGCCCTTTTCACCGACCGAATCATCGCCGAGGCCGAGCACGACGCCGCCCGCTCCGTTTTCGAAGCCCTGGACGCCGAGGTGCGCGAACGCGCCGGTTTGCTCGAGGGACTCCAGTCGATGCTTGATCGGCTCGACTCGGCAAGCCAGCGGGACCGGAGCGGTTCCCTGCAGGGGTTGAGCCAGGCCCTCGCGGCCCAGGAGCGGGAGGTCGAGGCCGCCCGTGTGGAACAGGTCCGGGCCTCGATGGACGGCGTGGTCAAAGCGATCAACCACCGCGCCGGGGAACGCGTCCCCGCCGGGGCCATCCTCAGCACCGTCACCTCGCCTCACTCCGAGCACATCGTCGGGTACGTCCGCCAGCCTCTGATCATCGATCCCCGCCCCGGCATGCCCGTCGAGATCCGCACCCGCGGCCCGAAACGGCAGGTCGTGCGTTCGAGCATCCGCAGCGTCGGCTCCGACCTCGAGCTCATCAATTCCCCGCTCCGCCTGCGCGGTTTCGACAACGCCGTGGAACGTGGACTCGCCTTCTTTGTCGACCTGCCCCCGGAGCTGGACGTCCACCCGGGGGAACTCGTGGATCTCGTGGTCCGACCGATGCGCGCCCAGGAGTGACCGGCACCCGACCTCGCGGGCGCAACGTCCGGGAGTCCGGCCGTTTGAATGGCAAAAATCCAGGGCGCCGCGCTTTCGCGCGGCGCCCTGGAAAACCGAATTCAGGCCGGATGGCGAGTCGACGGGCTCAGCCCTTGGTCGGACTCGTTGCGTCTTCGGGGATGCGCATCCCGTAGAAGGAGCGGTAGACGAACACCAGCGCGATCAGGAAGAACACCACGCCGATCGCGGTCTTGACCGACTGATCCTTCATGGTGACGGCGATCTCCACCGCGAGCAGACCGAACAGGGTGGTGAACTTGATGACCGGGTTCAGGGCCACCGAGGAGGTGTCCTTGAACGGATCGCCCACGGTATCGCCGACGACCGTCGCCGCGTGCAACTCGGTGCCCTTCTGGCGCAGGTCCACTTCCACGATCTTCTTGGCGTTGTCCCAGGCCCCGCCGGCGTTCGCCATGAAGATGGCCTGGAAGAGGCCGAAGAAGGCGATGCCGATCAGGTAGCCGATGAAGAAGTAGGGATTGAAGAACGGCAGCCCGAGCGCAAAGCAGAACACCACGATGAAGATGTTCCACATCCCCTTCTGGGCGTACTCGGTGCAGATCCGCACGACTTCCTTGCTGTCCTTGTCCGACGCCGTGGTGGCGTCGAGCTTGATATTCTCCTTGATGTAGACCACCGCACGGTAGGCACCCGTGACGACCGCCTGGCAGGAGGCGCCCGTAAACCAGTAGATGACCGAGCCGCCCATGATCAGGCCGAGGATGATCTCCGGCTGCACGATGCTCAGCTTGGTGACCACGTTCCCGAACATGTTCTCGAGCAGGATGATGATGCCGAACACCATGGTCGTCGCCCCCACCACCGCGGTGCCGATGAGCACCGGCTTGGCCGTCGCCTTGAAGGTGTTGCCGGCGCCGTCACCCTTCTCCAACTGGTACTTGGCGTTTTCGAAGTCGGGCTTGAAACCGAAGTCCTTCTGGATCTCGGCGGCGATGCCCTTCCGGCCCTCGATCTGGCTCAACTCGTACACGGACTGCGCGTTGTCGGTGACCGGCCCGTAGCTGTCCACCGCGATGGTCACCGGGCCCATGCCCAGGAAGCCGAAGGCCACGAGCCCGAACGCGAAGATCGGGGCGGCGAACTGGAACTTCTCGGGCATGATGCCCATCAGCGCCGGGTTCAGGGAGAAATGATACGAAACGAACATGAGGACCATGATCACCAGGCCCATCCAGAAGGCGGAGAAATTGCCGGCCACAAAACCCGAAAGGATGTTCAGCGACGCGCCGCCGTGCTTGGAGCAGTTGGTGACTTCCTTCACATGCCGCGAATTGGTGCTGGTGAAGATCTTCGTGAACTCGGGAATCAAGGCCCCGGCCACGGTGCCGCAACTGATGATGATCGAGAGCACCCACCAGAGCTGGGGATCGAAGCCGGTCTGTTTCGCCAGCAGCACGTAGGTGGCCACGAAGGTGATGGCAATCGAGACCGCCGAAGTGATCCAGACCAGATGCGTCAGCGGAGCCTCGAAGTCGAAGTCCTTCTTGCCGCTGAACATCGCCTTGGTGATGCCCTCGTTCACGAAATACGAAGCCAGCGAGGTCACGATCATCAGCGCCCGCATCGCGAACAGCCAGATGATCAAGGTCGCGCAGATCACCGGGTAATCGGCCAAAGCCAGCGCCAGAAACGCCACCAGCGCCACACCCGTCACACCGTACGTCTCGAAACCATCCGCTGTCGGCCCGACCGAATCACCGGCGTTGTCGCCCGTGCAGTCGGCAATCACGCCCGGGTTCTTCGGGTCGTCCTCCGGCAGCTTGAAGACGATCTTCATCAGGTCGGACCCGATATCAGCGATCTTGGTGAAGATGCCGCCGCAGATGCGGAGCACCGAGGCGCCCAGCGATTCCCCGATCGCGAAGCCAATGAAGCACGGACCCACCATGTCCTTCGGCAGGAAGATCAGGATCGATATCATGAAGAACAACTCCACCGCCACCAGCAGCAGCCCGACGCTCATGCCCGAGCGCAGCGGGATCCCCAGCGTGGCCAGCGGGTTGCCCCGCAACGCCGAGAAGGCCGTCCGGGAGTTCGCCGTCGTGTTGATCCGGATCCCGAACCAGGCGACGCCGTAGGAACCCAGGATGCCAAGGATCGAAGCCAGCAGGATCACCACGACCCGCCCGATGCTCTCGTGGGAAAGCACCATGAAATAGTAGACCATGCACGCCGCGATCAGCACCCAGAGGATCGCCAGGAACCGGCCCTGGGTCCAAAGGTACGTCTTGCAGGTCTCCCAGATGCTGTTCGAGACCTTTGCCATGCTCTCATGCACGGCCAGCGCCTTCGTCTGCTGGTACTGCACCAGGCCAAACGCCGCCCCGATCGCACAGATCACAATGCCGAGGTACCTGAGCGTGATGCCGCTCATGCCTCCGAGGGAGTCGAATTTGACGATGTCCAGATCCGGCACCTTGATGTCGGCTTCGCCGGCGCCTGCCGCCAAAGGCAGGCCCGCCAGCGCCATCATTAGATAGGGCAAGAGGCGTTTTAGTGAGTTATACTTATCCATATTCCATTCTCCATTAGATAAACTACGCTTTGATGCTGCCGGGGCGCAGGCCCGTTTGTCGAGGTTTTTGAGGAGCAAATCTCATGCGTCGCGCCGCTTCGTTAAAGCGTCCCTAATGACGCCGCCAGAAGCGCGGGCTGTCAAGTCTCCGGGCGTCGGAGCAACGGCCACCCCCAGGGTCACCCGCAAAATCTCCTCGGCCTCCACGCCGTACGGCCCTTGAAGCAGCGGCGCTCCCCCCCGGGCGCGAGCCCCTCTCCCCCCGTCGTGCCGGTCGTTCGACCCGCCGCCCCCGGCAGGTGACGCGCGGCGC
>JBBQML010000163.1:0-8065 GCA_038328885.1 Verrucomicrobiota bacterium
ACCTCTGACCTCCGACCTCCGACCATGTCCTTCCCCACCGAGTTCACCAATGTCACCGCTGTCACGAAGGCGAATGTCTACTTCGACGGCAGGGTCGTCAGCCATTCGCTGCTGTTCCCCGACGGGTCCAAGAAGACCCTCGGCCTGATCTTCCCGGGCTCGTATCACTTCGGGACCGACCTGGCGGAACGCATGGAGGTCGTGGCGGGGACTTGCGTCGTCACCCTCGACGGACAGACCGCGCGGGTGGGCTACGGGGTGGACCAGACCTTTGAAATCCCGGCCCGGAGCGGGTTCACCATCGAAGTGAGCAGCGGGATCTGCCAGTACATCTGCTCGTTCCTCCGGTGAACCGGCACCCCGCGTGGGCCTCCCCTACCAGATCGCCACGCTCCTGTACGGGTTCGATGCGACGGACCGCATCCTGCTGCTGGAGCGCATGCAGGAACCCAACCGGGGGCTTTGGAGCCCCGCGGGAGGGAAGCTGCAGACCGACACGGGCGAATCCCCGTACGCCTGCGCATGTCGCGAGGCGGGCGAAGAACTGGGCTTGGCCGTCACCCCCGCCGACCTTCGACTCACCGGCCTGGTCAGCGAACATGGCTACGCCGGAACCGCCCACTGGTTGATGTTCCTCTTCGAGATCCGCCCTCGCTTCGCCACCTTGCCACCGGCGATCCGGGAGGGACGCTTCGCTTTTTGGCCGCGTTCCGAACTGGGGGCGCTGCCCTTGCCGCGGACGGACCGTGAGCGGCTTTGGCCTTGGTTCTGGCAGCACCGCGGCGGGTTCTTTGCGGCTCACTGCCATTGCCACCCGGACGATCATGACGTCTGGACGCTGGAGGATTCCCGGCTGCCCCAGGCGGCGCCGACTCCGCCATGAAGCCCACTGTTCCACCGGTCCCGGCCGCTCCCGACGCTTCCGACGCTTCCGACGCTTCCGGGCCGTTGATCGATCTCGTCAGCGACGTGTACTTCATGGGCGAAGCCCTGCGACAGGCCGCGCGGGCCTACGACGCGGAAGAAGTGCCGATCGGGGCGGTGATCGTCCGGGACAGCCGGGTGATCGCGCGGGCCTTCAACCAGGTGGAGTTGTTGAAGGACGCCACGGCCCACGCCGAGATGCTGGCCATCACCCAGGCCGAGACCGCGGTGGGCGACTGGCGTCTTGCCGACTGCACCCTCTACGTCACCAAGGAGCCGTGCCCGATGTGTGCCGGCGCGGCCATCCACGCGCGGCTCGCCCGGGTGGTGTTTGGCGCGGCCGATCCCAAGGGCGGGTGTGCCGGCGGGGCGATGAACCTCCTGCAGTTCCCCGGCTTCAACCACCGGTGCGAGATCGCCGCGGGGGTCCGCCTCGACGAGTGCCGGCAGCTCCTGAAGGACTTCTTCGCCGATCAGCGTTCCCGAGACCGATGACCGGGCGTCAGAGGCTGTCGCCGAGGTCAGCCTTGAACTGGGCAACCAGCCGTTGCTGCCAGTCGGTGGTCGTCTTGAGCCGGCCAAAAAAGAAGCGGAGAAGCTTTGGTTCCTCCACGAAGGCCAGGCCGCCAACGAGGTTGCGGTTCTGGTGCAACCAGACAATGCGATCGATCGCGTACTTGATCTGGGAGAGAGTGAACACGCGACGGGGAAGCGCCAGGCGCAGAAGCTCCATGTTGGCCAGGGTTTCGCGTCCCTGGTCATCGCGTTGCTCCGAAATCGTGCCCCGTTCCATGCCGCGCACCCCACTGACGAGATAGAGCGCGGAGGCGAGGGCGCCGGCGGGATACTCCGTCTGCGGCACGTGGGGCAGGAAACGGCTGGCGTCGAGATGACAGCCCAGGCCCCCGGGTGGCGTGACCACCGGCACGCCGCTCTTCACGAGCTCGTTCACCATGTACTCGATGAACCGCGGTCCCTGGTTGATCATGTTCTCGTCCATGGTCTCTTCCAGGCCCACGGCAATCGCTTCGATCTCCCGGATGGACATGCCGCCGTAGGTGAGGAAGCCCTCGTAAAGAGTCACCAGCTCCCGCATTTTCAGGAAGTCCTCCCGACTGGCGGTGCAGATTCCCCCGCCGCGCGCGCAGCCGAGCTTGCGGGCGGAGAAATAGATGAGGTGAGACAGGTCCGCCATCTGGCGGGTGATCTCGCGGATGGAAAGGTCGCGACACGCCTCCTCGCGCGCCTTGATGAAGTACAGGTTGTCCGCCAGCAGGCTGGCGTCGAGGACGAGCAGGAGGCCATGCCGGTCGCATACGGCACGAACCTGCCGGAGGTTCTCGAGGGAATGGGGCTGCCCGCCGATCAGGTTCGTCCCGGTCTCGATGCGCACGAAGGCCACCTTGTCCGCACCGTGCTTCGCGATGAGCGCCTCCAGCTTGCCGACGTCCATGTTTCCCTTGAACGGGCAATCGCTGCTCATCTGCACACTCTCGGGAACCGGGATCTCCTCCACGGCACCACCGTTCAGCAGGATGTGGGCTTTGGTGGTCGTGAAGTGGTAGTTCATGGGAACGATCGTTCCCGGCCGCACGAAGACGCGGGAGATGATGTTCTCGGCGGCGCGTCCCTGGTGCACCGGGAGGAAGTACTCCTTGTCGAAGATCTCCCGGATCTTGTCCTCGAGCTTGGTGAAGGTCGCCGAGCCAGCATAGCTGTCGTCGGACTCCATCATGGCCGCCAACTGGCGGTCGCTCATGGCGTTGACGCCGCTGTCGGTGAGCATGTCCAGGTAGATGTCCCGGTTCTTCAGGAGGAACGTGTTGTTGCCGGCCTCGTTGACGGCTTCCTCACGGCGTTCGATGGGCACGAGGTTGAGTTTCTGAACGATTCGAACCTTGTGCATCTCGAGCGGGAGGTTTTCGCCAGAGAAGAGCTTGACGTTGGACATTGGGGGTCTCGGTTCCAGGGCTGGGGTTGGTGAGGACGCGACGGACCGGCTCGGGGCTTACGCGCAAAGGATTGCGTCGTCAGGAGGGAACCCTTTCAAGGGAGAAGTGGTCTGACGCCAGGGATCTTGTCCATCCCCGGGGGGCACGGGCGGGCGGGCGGAAACCGGACCGCGCCTTCAGCGAAGCGGAGCGGCCGGCCGGCCCGCCGTCGAAGTCCCCGCTTCACTCGGCGCGGGTTCGCACTAATCTCGCGTCATGCGCCCCTGCTCCACCCTGTTCTGCGCCCTCGTGGTGCTCGCCCTGACCACGGTTGTGTTGCCGGCCGGGTCCGCCGAGTACCGGCCGCCGCGACGGGACCTCCCCTTCCCGGTCTACACCAACGCCCCCATCGGCCGGCAACTCGCGGGAGCTCACGCGCCCGCCCCTACCCCGGCACTGTCGCCCGAGGAGGCGCAAAAACGCTTCACCCTGCCGGAGGGCTATGAGATCCGCCTGTTCGCCAGCGAGCCCGAGGTCGTCAACCCCGTCGCCATGACCTGGGACGAGCGCGGCCGGCTCTGGGTGGTTGAGCTCTACGAGTACCCGCTCGGCGCGAAACCGGGCGAGAAGCCGCGCGACCGCATCAAGATCCTCGAGGACACCGATGCCGACGGCCGGGCCGACAAGGTCCACGTCTGGGCGGACGGCCTGAACCTCGCCACCGGGCTGCTGCTTGGACACGGCGGCGCCTATGTGGGACAGGCTCCGCATCTCCTCTTCCTGCGCGACACCGACGGCGACGACCGTGCGGACCACTCCCGGGTGGTGAAGACCGGTTTCGGGCTCGAGGACCGGCACGAACTGCTGAACGGGTTTGCCTGGGGACCGGACGGGCAGATCTACATGACCCACGGGGTCTTCACCCGCTCCAAGGTCCAGGGTCCCGACGCCGACGCGGACGAAGAGCCGGTCCTCCTCACCGCCGGTGTGGCGCGCCTCAACGTCCAGACTGGCAAGTTCGAGGTCTACGCCGAGGGCACCAGCAACCCGTGGGGTGTCGACTTCGACCGCACCGGCAACGCCTTCGTGAGCGCGTGCGTGATCGAGCACCTGTTCCACCTCGTCCCCGGCGGCCTTTACGACCGGCAGGCGGGCACCCCGCCGCACGCGTTCGCGTACGAGCTCCTGCATGCCATCAACGATCACCGGCACAAAATGGCCGCCTACGCCGGCGTTCAAGTCTACCAAGGGGACCAGTACCCGGCCGAGAACACCGGCTCGATCCTCCAGGGGAACATCCATGACCACGCCGTTCACCAGGACCGGCTCACCCGGAATGGCTCTTCCTTCGTGGCCTCGCAGTGGCGCGACCTCGTCCGCGCCAACGACGGCTGGTTCATGCCGGTGAGCGTCCAAGTGGGTCCGGACGGCGCCGTCTGGATCATGGACTGGTACGACCGTTACCCCTGCTACCAGAACGCCAACGCCGACCCGGCCGGCGTCGATCGCGAGCACGGCCGTATCTGGCGCGTGGTGCACACGGGGTCGGCCCCCGGCCAGCCCGTCCCCTCCCGCCCCGCCCGCGATCTGGACCTGGCGGCGCTGCCCAGCGCCGAACTGGTCCGGTTGCTGGCCCATCCCAACGCCTGGCAACGACGCACAGCCCAGCGGGTGCTGAATGAGCGCCGGGACAACACGGTCATGGGGAAACTCCAGGAACTCCTCGCCGCCACGACCCCGCCAGGCGAGGGCGCCACTCTGCTCGATGCCCGCCTCGCTGCGCTCTGGACGCTGCACAGCTCCGGCTACCTCGCCGATGACGTGCTGGCCCGGGTGGTGACTGACCGCGAACCGGCCCTCCGCGCCTGGGCCGCCCGGATCATCGGGGAACGCCAGGTCGGCAACGCCGCCGATCTCGCGCACCTCGAGCAACTCGCCCGGGACCCTGATCCCACCGTGCGCCTGGCGGTCGCGGTGGCTTGTCGGCAGTTCACCTCGAGCCACCTCACCGTCAACCGCCCACCCAACCGCCCCGGTGTCGACGTCTCCGCGATCATCGCCGCCCTGGTCGCCAGTTCCGCCGATGCCCGGGATCCGGTGCTCCCGTTCATGATCTGGCACGCCGTGGAGCCCCTCGTGGGTGCCGACCCCGGCGCCGCGGTCGACTGGCTCGCCCGGAACGGACCTGAACGACTCCCGCTCGCCGGGCCGTTAGCCGCCAAGACGATGCGCCGGCTCTGTGACCTGAGGACCGCGGAGGCCATGGACCTGGCGGTAGGGTTCGTGGAACGGACGCTCCCCGGGAGCCCGGAACTGACGGAGTTCGCCCTGGATGGACTGATCAAGGGCCAGGAGGGAAAGGCGATCCTCCCCAGCCAGCCCACGACCGCGTTCATCGCGAAGCTCACCGGGCACAGCCGGGCCTCGATTGTGGAGCGGGGCCGGAAACTCGGCACCGCCTGGGGCGATGCCGCTGCCCTCGAATCACTCCTCGCCCGGGCCCGGGATCCTCAGGCGCCGCTGGAACAACGCCTCGCCGCCATCCAAACGGTACGCCAGAGCCGCCAGACCGCGACCCGCGTCACGCTCCTCAACCTCCTGGTCCCCGAGACCCCCGACGCCATCCAGATTGAATGCCTCGCAGCGCTCGGCGAACTGGGCGGCGACAACGTGCCGAATGAGGTGCTCGATCGCTGGAAGGACTTGTCCCCCGCCGCTCGCCGCACCGCCGCGGCCACGCTGTCTTCCCGCCGTCGCTGGGCCCTGCCGCTCCTCGCCCAGGTCCGCAGCGGCTCCATCTCCGCCACCGATTTCGGCGCACCCACGATCCGCAACCTGGTCCAGAGCAAGGACGACTCCGTCCGCGAGGAAGCCCGGCTGGCGATCGGCCGGTTTCGCGAATCCGGGGCCGACAAGGCAGGGATCGTGGCGGCGAAGCGTGCCGTCGTGCTCGCCGGCGAGCCCGACCTCGCGGCGGGCCGCGAGGTCGCTGGCAAGACCTGCCTCGTCTGTCACAAGCTCCACGCCGAGGGGGAGGCGGTCGGCCCCGACCTTACCGGCGTCGGACGCTCATCCCTCGAGGCCTTGCTGTGGAATGTCATCGATCCAAACCAGGTGATCGGTGCCGGGTATGAGCAGGTGGAGGTCGAGACCCACGACGACCGGGTCATTGCCGGTCGGCTGATCGAGAACACCGACACCCGCGTCCGCCTGCTCCTGCAGGGCGGCAAGGAGGAGGTTGTCGCACGGAGCGACGTTCGGAGTCAGCGGACGCTGGAGAGTTCGGTCATGCCGGAAGGGCTCGAGCAACTGCCCGACGCCGACCTGCGCAACTTGTTCTGGTACATCCTGGCGCCGCCACAGGAGGGGCCGATCACCCCGGAAAAGCGCACGCGCCTGAGCGGCGCCGGTGGACTGTGAATGGCGGTTCCGATCCAACGGAACCGTCCCACCTATTTGAGCAGATCCGGCATCTGCCGGGCCAGCCAGGGCAGCATCACGAACGTGGTCGCGTTGAAGAACCCGTGGGCCAGCACGGCGTCCCAAAGCGAACGGTGGAACAACAGGACCGCACCCAATCCCAGCCCCAGCACCGTGGTCGCCGCCATCCCGAACGGACCCTGCGGGGCGTGGGCCAACCCGAAGAGCACGGCCACGGGAATCAATGCCAGCCACGCGCCCCGGCGGCCGCCGAACCAGCACGGCATCACCCTTCCCAGCAGGGCCACCATCCCCGCGCGCCAGAGTTCCTCGCGCAACCCGGCGAGCACGAAGCTGACCAGGGTCAGCATCAGCGCGAAATACACCGGGTCCTCCAGGGCAGCCACATCCACCATCGCCTCCACCTTGGGTCGAAGCCCCTCCAAACTCTCGATCGGTGACTGCGTCAGCGCTTGCCACGCCCCCAGCGCCAGGCCGAGGACCACCCCCACCGAGATCCTCAGCCCAACCGACCACGCCGCCGCCCGGGGCAACACCCACCAACCGGGCCGGCGCAGCCAAAGCTCGGCACCCCGCAGGCGCGAGAGCCAAGCCACCAGGACGAAGACGCCGCAGAAGAGCCCGAGTTCCATGCCGCACGCCAGCAGGACGCCGCGCACCGTCGAGGGCAGCATGACGCCGTCCTGCTCGGATCGCAGTGCCCCGGTCACCGCAGGGACGGCCACGTAAGCCGTCAGCAGCAACAGCGCGGCCAACTGCCGCCAGGACGGCACACCGTCGGAGGGCCGGCCGGCCGGCAGTCCTTCGGCCCCCGTTGACGCGGATTGTGGCAGGACCGGGGGGAGCCCTCCGGGCCCGTTGGGAAGGTTCATGGAACGGGACCGGAAAGAGCAGGCCAGGCCTAAAGGAACGGCGAGGCCGGAATCTTCGCCACTACCGCCCGAGCCTCCTCGGCGGAAGTCACCGGCGCTGGCAGCTCGATCATCGACCACTTCATGGGCAGGTCAGCGGAACGCTTCGAGCGCAGGCGCGCCTCCGCACCCATCGGCTGGAGCTCCGTCATCCGCGCATCCCAGGAGAACGTCACGCTGTTGCCACCTTCCGCGTACACCGCGCTCGAATAGTAGGGGAAGTTGACGACGAGCACGGTACGGCCGAGGACGTAGGCCACCCACTGACCATCGCTGTCCACGCCCACCTTGGCACCACCGCTGCCGGTCTGAGCCACCAGGATCCCGTCCATCAGACGCACCCCGTCGGCCTGGGGCGTCGTGCCGTCGTAGGAGAACCGGCCGCCGGTCTCGCGTCGGACCGACCAACCCGCCGTGAAGCGGCTCTTCTTGTTCAACGGCACCAGGACGAACCCCCCGGGCTGACAGGCGATGCGGTGCCAGCAGGTGAACGCCCCGTCGCGGTCGGAAAGGTTCTTCAGACGGTGAACGAACCCGAGGTCTCCCGTCGCGGGGTCGTACATCACCTCGCGCTCGAGCGAAGCCCCGACGGTCTTGTCCTCCGGGGACCGGAGGCTCACCATCTGATTCTTGCGGGCGGTCCACTCGTAGGGAGCGGTGGTGATACTGGGGTGCGGGGCGATCCGTGCCACCTCGGGGCCGAGCGCGCAGAAGAAGCCTCCCGGCTGGAAGTCAGTCTCGCCAGCCGTGGGCGTGCGCCCCGCGAACTCGGGGTTCACCCAGAGGATGTTCTCGCCCGGACGCCCATAGGACATCACCCGGCCGCCGATGCCCGGGACCAGCACTGCGGTGGGCAGG
>JBBQML010000164.1:0-8026 GCA_038328885.1 Verrucomicrobiota bacterium
GAGCTTTGGTTGATTGTCCTTAACTGGCAGAAGGTAGTCTGCCTCCTTTTGCTCCGCGAGGAAGCGGGCGGTCTCCTTCTGGGTGTGCAAGGCATCGGCTGTGACGAGAGTTCCGCGCAGATCCAAATCAGCGAGAAGATCTTTGAGGCAGGGGATCTCGTTGGTCTTGGAAGGGATCTGGATCTGCCGACGGACTTGTCGGGTCTGAGTATCCAGGCCACTGAAAAGGGTGACGGACTGGCCAGTGATCTTGGATGCGGTGCGAGCGCATTTGCCGTCGACCGCCAGAACGGAGATGTGCAGATCCTGCAGATGGGAACACAGCCAGTCGTTGATCACCGTGTCGAGTTGGTCTGGGTCCAGACGCTGGAGCGTGCGGCGGATGGTGGTTTCGCTGGGGGGGATGAACTTGAGCGAATTGCGAGCGCGACTGGCCCCCAGGGCGGACAGATGTTGCTGGCTGAGTGACTTGGCGAACTCACCGATGGCCAAGAGACTGTTGTTGCCAGCGATCATGGCGGCGGCGGCAATCGCCACGATCGAGGCGACGCGCCGATGCCGCTTGCCCCCATAGCGGCGAGGATCCGGAAGCTTCTTCAAGGCCTCGAATAGGCTCTGAGATTGGCACCCGGTCAATGGGAAGGTGCCTGCGGATGGAATCCGCTCGAAGGCGCTCCAAGGAGAGGGAAGGATGGGCGCGGAAAGCAGCGAGTTGGCATCAGGTTGGAGAGCAAAGAGGAAGATGGACTTGGGATGGGCGTGAAGCTGGTAGAAGTCCAGGCGGCTGCGCTTGTAGCCTTGAGTAAGGCCGATCTCGATCCAGTTGGCGGCGCGATAGCAGGTGCCTTCGAATCGCTCCGGATCGACAAAAGTCTCGGCCAGAAGAATGGGATGTTGATACTGCTCCAGCCAATCGTCACTCAGTCGCTGTGCGTTCAGAGCGAGCAGTCGCGAAGCCAGATTGGGGAACTGCGCTTTACCTGAGAGAATGAGAAAGCGAGCATTGCAGGCGACCAGATGACGGCGGGCCTGCCGCTGCCCGTCGGTCCACCCAATCCACCGGTCCCGGGGACCCAGGTGAAAGGCGGCGCTTGACCAACCGAGCAGCGCTATCCATTGGCCCTCGTGCTCGGCGACATAGCGAAGCGATTCGCCTACCATGCGGTGTTCCTTGAGATAGTGCCGTTCGCGAACCAACTTGTTCCAACGCGCTTCCTCGGAAGCGTCCGTTATCAGGCGGAGGGTGACTTCCCGGGCGCTGTAGTCGCGCAGGGCGGCCTCAACAGGGTGCTCGCGTGCGCGCGTCGCCATGGCCGGCGTCGGACAGATCATCGACCGAGCCTGTGGCGGGCGGGAAGCGTTGTCCCGAACACTCTGCAACTATCTGGGGCATCAATTGGTTACGCTCCAACCGCCGAAGCCTTGGGTGACGGCATGGCGAGCGGTCAGTGTTCGGCGGATTCCCCGGCCTCCGGCGCCAGCAGAGCGTAGAGTTCGTGAAGCTTGCGTTGGAGGAGTGCCTTGGATGGCAGCACGGTTTGGTATTCGGCGACCAGCGTCGGCGAGAGCGTGCGGCTGAGCGCGTATTCCACGACCTCGTTGTCCTTGGTTGCGCACAGCAGGACGCCGATGGAGGGGCGCTCGTGCGGCTTCTTCACGTCGCGGTCGAGGGCTTCGAGGTAGAAGTTCAGCTTGCCGAGGTCCTCCGGCCGGAATTCCCGGACCTTCAGCTCGAAGGCCACCAGACAGCTCAGGCCGCGGTGGAAGAACACCAGGTCGATGGCGAAGTCCTGGTTGCCCACCTGCACCGGGTATTCCGAACCGACGAAGCAGAAGTCCCGGCCCAGCTCGTTGATGAACCGGCCCAGATTCCGGAGCAGCGCTCCGTGGAGGTCCGATTCCGAGTGGTCCTGCGCGAGTCCAAGAAACTCCAGACTGTAGGCGCTCTTGAACTCATCGGCCGCCGCCGGGTGAATTTGTGTCACCAGTGGTGACACTTTCTTTGACGCAGGTCGGCTGCGGAGGATGGCGCCAGTGCGGATCTGCCTTTCCAGTTCCCGCTTGGACCACCGGCCCCGAATGGCCGCCAGCACGTAAAACTCGCGTTCCTCAGTGTGGCGCGTCCGCCCCAAGATGATGAGGTGGTGCGTCCATGGCAATTCTCTCAACAGAGTTGAGAGTTTTGGCTGTTCCCGATACGCCTCGAAGAACTGCCGCATTCGGAACAAATTGCGCCGGGTGAACCCGCGCTGACCGGGATATTCACGAGCGAGGGTCGCGGCCAGTTCCTCCACGACGCCATCGCCCCACTCGGCGCTGGCGATCTTCCGACTCAGGTAACCGCCAAGCTCCCAGTAGAGCCCCACCAACTCCGTGTTGACCGCCTGAAAAGCGCGTTGCCTGGCTGCCGCGATGAGCGACAGCACCTCGTCGAACTTCCCCGTCATGGTCTGCTCGGGCAATTGTCGCACCAGCGGTGCGACTTTCTTCCCGGGACGCTTGGCTGGCCGCTTGGCAGCCTCCTGCTTCGGCATGGCGGGTTTCCTGGCGGGAGGTTTCTTCATGGCAGGTCGGAAAAGGCGACGGCACGACCGGCTTAAAGGAATGGACGCCAATCGATTTGTGCGGCCTCGCGGGCCTGTTGTTCCCACCACTCGCCGTCCATGTCTGGTCGGCCGTTGGAGGCGAAGTAATCGCCGCCGGGCCAGTATTGGCGGTCACCCGTCTGCTTGACAATCAGCCCGGTGATGCGCGGGAAGTTGTGCCGCTGAGTCCATTCATTCAAATCGTTGAGGCCATGCGGTTGCAGGAGCCGGCCCCAAGGCGCGTCCGCGTCCGGCTGAGCCACGCGCAAGGCGACACAGCATTCTTTGTAGCCGAGATAGGTGCTGGGATTTCCGGGGACGAAGCTCGGATCGGCAAGTCGATCTGCGATCAACTGGGGCAACGCTCGCCCCTTGGTGGAAAGATCGTCGCGGACTGGGTTATTCGCTTTGGGTTTCATGGTCGCGCTACCGCCGGCGTCCGGGCTGCGGGTTCTGAGGGAGTTGGTTTTCGAGTTTCGCCAAATCTCTGGCCGCCAGCGCGGGACAAACAAACCGGATTCCATTCTGATCCAGCAACTGGCGCGCTTTCTCGGTATCTAAGAATCTGTTCTTTCCCGACGCCACCCAAAACCACTCCGCAACTTTGGCCCCGGCCTTCAAATGCGGCCTGAGTTGCTCTAGGGCGGCCTTTCGCTTCCGGATGACAGTTGTGACCTCTCCAGTATTCGCCGAATGTGGCTCCAAGCCGACGACGCAGGCGCCTGCCGCGTATCCAAGCAGATAGTCCCATCGGTTCTCCTGATCTCGCCCCTCCTTCAGGTTCTCGTCGATCTCCAGACTGTCGACGAACGATGTCCGTACTTCCTCCGCTATGTAGCGGCGATGGCTACCATCCATGGCATTCAATCCATCGGCCACTGAATCTCGCAGGGCAGAATTCGCCCGCAGTGCGCTCCGAATGGGCGTGGCGATTTTGGTTTTGTTGTTCATGCCTCCCCCTCGTTGACTGCCCGTCGAACAGCGTCACCAAAACGGGAACTGAAGCCCGTCAGCCCACCCCAGCCCGCCACGCGTTCGTCGTTTGACCCGGGATCTAACGAGGAAATGTCCGTCGAATGCACCTTACCGTCGCTCTCGTAAGCCAACAGGTGGGTCCGGTACGTCTTCGCGAGTGCGGCTTCCGTCACCTTCTGCATCTGCTGCGAAGTTTCGATTCCGAACGCTTCGCAAACCCGCTTCCAACTTGCCCCATGCTCCTGCAACTGCCGCAGCATCCACACGGTGGTCAGGACGTGCGGCGAATGGGTGGAGAGCACCACCCGATAGCCCCGCCACAGGAGATCGAGCACCAGCAGCATCACCACCGTGATCGCTTGGGGATGCAGGCCCATCTCCGGCTCCTCAATGATTACCCAATTAATGTCTGGATCCTTGAGGGATCTCCGCGGTGGGAGCAGTCGATACATGCCCAGCAGCAACGGCGTGAACTCCCGTTGCCCTGCTGTCCACGTCATGAAGGGGAGGTGTGTCTTCCCGTGAGTCAGTCGCAGCCGCTTGGCGTGCTGCCGGTCCTCTTCGATGGCTACCGTTCCACCATGGAAGATTGCCTTCTCAATCTCGTTCCGATACTCGGATTTCAGAACCCGATCGAGGGGAAACAGGGGTCCCTCACCACGAGCGCTGAAGCGATCGTGAAGACTCTGGCTGAACAAGCGCGCCACCACCGGGGTGTCGGAGGTAAGCCTCTGAAACGGTGAAGCCCAGCCATCACTGATCAGCATCGCACGATGTGCGGGCACAAAAAATACCTTCCCAACCTTGGCGCCGGCTTTTCGAAGATCCTTAGGAAGGATTCGCTTTCCATTGTATGACACGGAAGTGGTTACTGCCTTCCACGCTTCGCCCATTCCCGCACCGAAAATAAGGTCAATCAGCACCCGTGACTTTTTAGTAACGTGGCCCGCCGCTTGGAGTGCCTCCACGATCTCCCGGCCGTCCAATGCGGCCTTGAACCACTGGAGCATGAGGCTCTTGCCGGTGCCTTGCGCGCCCACCAACAGCGTCAGGTCACCAAACGTGATGTCGGCCTCCGCAATCTGGCCAAAGTTGCGGACCGTCAATCGGTCAGGAGTTGGCATGGTCATGTGGTTTCATTCTGAGGCAATTATCGCGAGGAGGGTAGCGGCGCGCCAACCCGCGTGTCTGGATGGCAGCAACTTGGCTCTGCCGGGGGTGGGTTGAGGCGCGTTGGGTAGGCGGCGAGCGGGGAGCGGCGAGGGGCGAGCGGAACGGTGCCCGGCGGCCCTTTCGGGTCGACCTGAGATGCCAGCGGTCCGGCGTCGACATGCCCGACCGGCACCATCGGCTCGCCGCTCGCCCTCATCATCTCGTCGTAAATCTCGAGGATGACGCGCTTGGTGCGGTATTCGCCGTGGGCCTTCTCGTCGTGCTTCCGGACGATGGGGAAGGTGTCCATCACGTAGGCCGTGTCCTCGCGGTTCAGGCCGTAGAGGTGGAAAAAGGCAGCGTCGAGTTCACAACGGAGCAGGAAGCGGCGCTCGGCATCCCAGCGGAAGGGCGGGCCGTCGAAGCCGACGTCCCGGGCGAAGGGTTCGAGGTCCCACGCAGTGTAGGTCAGTTCGAGGACGCGGGGGAGGATCCAGTTGAGGAGGACAATTCCCTGGTGCCAATCCGCTGCTACTGCGTAAGCGCTCGGAGCCAGCACGGGAAGTTGCTTCAAGTAGGAATATGTAAGATGCGTGCCTCCTACCTTCTGGCGGGCCGCATAGTCCAAGGGAAAGCTGCACAAAGAAGCGTAAAGGCATGCCACCAAGCTTGAGTCGAGATCAGTGAACATGAGCGGCGTGGTATGACCAACTGCCACCCAAGGGAAGATTGATGCAATCGCAGTGCGCTCTTTCTGCGGCTTCGTGATATCTCGCCACCCTAAAAGCCATTTGGACTTCCACAAATCTCCGATGCGCTTGTAGGCAATTCGCTCGGAAACCCAATATCTTCCCAATACAGAATACGCTGGATCTTTCAGGCGGTTCTCCGGAACGTCCGGAAGGATTAGATTTTCGCTGTCCTCCGGATGATCGCGATAGTCGCCGAATCGGTGGTCGAAGTGGTGGACCATCTTAGCCTCAAGCAACGGCAGAAACCGATCCCGATTGCCGTACTAGTAACTGCCGTTTAGTGCATGGCCATCGGCCTGCAAAGTTCGTCCTTCAAGGAACTCACTCGAATCGTTCGCCATATGGAGCATGGCCATAAAACGCAGGCCCCACGGATTGCCGTTAGCGTCCTCTTCGCGCCAGAGCACGCCTGCCCGGCGATAGATTGCGAGATTGATATTCGCATCCCGCCGCGACCGAAAGGTCGGACATGTGCGGGTGTTTGGATTTAGGAGGCCAAAATCGTCAGACGTCAGACTGAATGTTGAGGAAGGCGATCGAGCGGCATCCGCCGACCGGCTGTAGAAGGAGTAGACGGCAGGTGTCGGTCGCCGCCCTCCGGCAACAGTCAGTAGGCAGAACTTAAAAGTGCCGTGGCCGATGGCACCAAACAGGCCAGGTCCGCTCTGGAAGTCGTAGAGCGCCACTAACCGTCCATCGGCAACCAGGCCCGTGAAGAAGTCCTTCGTTGTATCGTCGGTAGCTATACCCGTAGGCACAATGAATCCGGCATTTCCTGACTTCGCGAGGGCGCCGCGATTGTGCTCAGCAAACACGGCATAGGTGTTGATGTCACCCTTGCCACAGAATGGGTAGCGCCCTGATTGGCGGATGAACTGGCTTTCGCCCTCAGCCTCTCGACTGGCACCACACCAATCCAGCCAAAGCTGCGGCTGCTCAGCGGAAAGCGCAGAAATGAGCTTCTTACGTGCGGCAGCGTTGGCAGCGTCCGCGATGTCCGGACTACGTTCGGCAAAAAACTCCTGTTCCTGCAGCTTAACCCTCTCCCACGGCGGATTGCCGAGCGCGAGATCGAAGCCGCCTTTGCCGAAGACCTGCGGAAACTGGAGGTGCCAGTGGAAGAACCGGTATTGCTGGGCCAGTTCCTCGACTGTCTTCTTCGTGAGTTCCGGCGGTCTCCCTTGTCCGTCTCGGAGCTGCCGCCAGAGTTCATTGGTGGGTGCTACTTCAGCCAATGGTCCAAGCTGCTTGGGCCAGACGAAGGCGGCACACCAGGCGTCGCCGACGAACTTCTGCTGCCGGTATTCGGCCGAGCTCAGGATACCTTCCCACTTGGCCTCCTTGCTGGCGAGTTCGACGGCATCGGCATCGGAAGCCGCTTCCAGTTCGGTTACCGCCTTGGTCACGGCCTGTGCGCCGGTGTCGGGCGGTTGCGTCCACAGGATATCGAAGGACCGCTGGCCGCTCGCCGCTTGCCGATTCCTCTTCTTCAGCGCGCTGGCGACCTTGCGGTCATCGCCTTCGATGGGTTCCCACGCGGCGTCGGGGATGCCCTTGGCCATCAAGTCTGGCGTGGTGCCAAGTAGCGCGTTGCCGTGCTGGATGTGAGAATTGAGGAAGGTCAGCGGCAGGCCCGGTTCCACGGCTTCCATCCACAGGCTGACCTTGCACAACTCGACCGCCATCGGGTTGAGGTCCACGCCGCAGATGCACTTGCCCACCACCTGGCACAGGGCATGCCGGTATTCGGCACCGGAGGGAGTGCCATTGGCCTGAAGGCGGGCAAGGTGAGCAGCGAGGCGGCGAGCGGCGGCGAGCAGGAAATGGCCGGAACCGCAGGCGGGATCAACGATGGAGAGGCTGAGCAGGGCGTGGGTGGTGAGCAGGGAGCGGCGAGCGGCGAGCGGAAGGGAGATCAGGCGTTCGGCGAGTCGGGCGTCGAGTTCAGACTCCGGGAGAGGGCGATCAACTGACGGCCCAGCACTTTGGCCAAGTTCAGGAGGGGCTGGACTGCCGGTTCCGCTGCCAGCCCCACCCGCTGGCTGAGGATCAGATGGGTTTCCAGTTCCCGCAGGCTTCCCTGTGATATGCGAATGAAGTGCAGGAATTCCCGAGTCCCCGCCCTCCCCCATCCTTCGGCCAGGTTGGCCGGCACCGAGGTGGCCGCCCGCCGAATCTACGACGTCATGCCCAATAACTCCTCCCGGGGAACCCCCCGGGTCAGCGTGTAGGCTGCTTCCGCGAGATCCATCCCTTTTCTCCAGACCTCCAAATCCTGATAGGACCGAATAGACACGACGCTTCTCCTCCAAGGTCCAGGATCGAAGCACTTCCTTCCAGTAGCCGCTCGCCGCTCGCCCATCAGCGCTCGCGGCCCCCCCAGCTGCCGCCCTCTCCGCCTCCCGGATGCGCTCTGTAACCACAGGCTCCAAGGCTGAATCCAGCAAAACCTGCACGAGGCTGTCGGGCGTGTAGTAGCTGCCGGTGGTCTTGCGGGCATTGCCCTTGGTCTCGTCGCCGGTGGCAAAGCCGAACTGGCGGCCCTCCTTGCTGATTTGGGGC
>JBBQML010000165.1:0-8019 GCA_038328885.1 Verrucomicrobiota bacterium
AGCCTACCGCGGACAGTCGGCGGGGATCGACGGCCGCCTTTTCGCTGAGGTAGCGGACGGCCGCGAGTGCGCGGGCGGTGGAGAGTTCCCAGTTGCTGACGAACTTGAAGCGGATCGGGACGTTGTCCGTATGCCCGTAGACCTGGACCTGCCGGTTGGTGAAGCCAGCCAGCACGCCGGCGACCTGGTCGAGGACCTTCATGCCCTCGGGCTTGAGGCTCGCTTCCCCCGAGTCGAAGAGGATGCGGTCGAGGATGTCCACCGTCAGGCGTCCCTGGAGCGCGGAGATGGCGACATCGCGCGACTGGAGGGCGGTGCGCATCTCGGTTTCCAGCCGTTGTTGGCTGTTGGTGACGCTGGCCATCTCGCGGGCGAGCGCCGCCGCCCGCACCTGGGCGGAGGCGAGCAGTTTCTCGGCGGCGGTCAGCCGATCGGCGCGTTGCTGGGCGATCTCCCCGACCTCCTGGAGACGTGCCCGGGCCTTCTGGAGATCGGTGTGTTTACGCCAGGCCGTGGTGCCGATGACTCCCAGCGCCAGGGCGACGGCCAATCCGATGAACATGGACCAAGCCTGTCGGTTCACGCCACGAAAGTAGCCCTCTGTCCGGCGCGGCGCGACGCTGGAGTTTGTTATAGTATGGAAGCGAGGCGCTATCTGGCGATCTGGCGTTCAAGCACTTGGGGTATCGTTCGCGCAGGACCCATGCCCCGGCTCACTGGAAATCCAGCCAGCACTTTCGCCGTCGCCCGCGTCATGGCGTCCGCGTCATGGCGTCCGCGTACCGCGCTGGATCCAACACGCGGAATCGTTGGACCCGAACCGCCGCCGGCCCCGACGCATACCGGACCACCGCGTCGTCTGTCACGATGATGTCCACAGGGTCGAAGCTGAAAGCGGCATCCGGCCCCGGCCCGCCGGGGAGTACGGCTTGGAACACCGCCGTGCACCAGAGATTTCGTTGCCTGCGGAACAGCGCATCCCTCCGCGCCCGGTCCACCGGGCGGCCCAGAAACTCGAGCGGGTCGCTGGCTTCCTTCTCCAGGGCGTAGATGAAGAACCGCACCAGCGCCGGCGGCGCGTCGCGGAGCAACCGGACCCCGCCTTGAAGCGCGCGTTCCGTCCAGACCAATGCCGTAGCAAACCATTCCCTCAGCCGACCCACCCCCTGTGCCTATCCCGAATACCTCACGTCCGGCACTTCCCGTCCCGATAGCCTTCTCGGCGTGGTGGCGGGGGAGGAGCGCAGGATGGCGGGCTGCAAAAGGGCGGTCCGGTCGCGGAGTGACCCATCGGGGGCGGACTGCCAATTACCGGGACTGACCCCTTGAGGTTCTCCGGCGTGGTGGCGGGGGAGGAGCGCAGGATGGCGGGCTGTAAAAGGGCGGTCCGGTCGCGGAGTGACCCATCGGGGGCAGACTGCCAATTACCGGGACTGACCCCTTGAGGTTCTCGCTCAGCAGTCCCGACTCTTCAATGGTCTGGCCGAGATACGGGGTGCTGTCCCACTCTTGGTGCATGAAAGCTGCCTTCCTCGAACGGATCGGCCCGCCGGAGGTGATCCAGTTCGGTGAGCTCCCCACACCCGCTCTCAAGGCCACCCAGATCCGGGTGCGGGTCCATGCCGTGGCGGTGAACCCGATCGATACCTACCTGCGCTCCGGGTTGGTGCCGATGGAGCTTCCGAAGCCATTCATCATCGGCTGCGACTTCGCCGGAATCGTCGAGGCGGTCGGCTTGGAGGCGCGCCAGTATCGGGTGGGTGACCGGGTCTGGGGCAGCAACCAGGGGTTGCTGGGCCGCCAGGGCACTTTCGCGGAGCAAATCGCCGTGGAGGAGATCTGGGCCTATCCGACGCCCCCAAGCGTCACCGACGAGCAGGCCGCCGCGGGTGCCCTGGTCGGGATCACCGCCCACCTGGGCCTGGTGCGGGAGGCCGCCTTGCAGCGGGGCGAGTTGGTGTTCGTCAATGGTGGCAGCGGTGGGGTAGGTTCCACGGTCATCCAGTTGGCGCGGGCGCTCGGGGCGCGCGTCTTTTGCACGGCCGGCAGCGATGAGAAGGTCCGGGCCTGCCTCAAGCTCGGAGCCGAGGCTGCGTTCAACTACCGGACGCAGAACATCGCGGAGGAGGTCAGGGCGTTGGCCCCGGGAGGAGTCAATGTCTGGTGGGAGACCACCCGTGAACCGGATTTCGAGCGGGCGGTCGCCATGCTCGCGTCGCGCGGGCGATTCATCCTCATGGCCGGGCGCGAGGCCAAGCCGCCCTTTCCTGTGGGACCGTTCTACGTGAAGGGGTGTTCGCTGCGCGGGTTCGTGATGTTCACCGCTTCCCCGGACGAGCAGCGCGCCGCCGCCACGGACCTCAACCGATGGCTGGCGGGCGGACAGTACCGTCCGCAGATCGATCGCGTGCTGCCTCTCGCGCAGGCGGCCGAAGCGCATCGCCTGCAGGAGGAGTCGACGGTTCGCGGATCGGGCGCGGTGGCAGGCAAGATTGTGCTCAAGCCGTGAGGCCGTGGCCGACGAGCCCGGGCGAGCAGTTGCCCCCGGCGCCAGGCGACCCGGGCAACCGCGGCAATCCGCACCCCCCCCGGCGAGCGCGGGTTCGATGGCTGACGCGGGCGGCTCGTTTTTTTTGCGTAAGTCCGGTAGCCCGATTCGGTCGTCCCGGGCAGTCTGCGCAGGCCACCCTAACAGATCCCCCAAGGCGCAAGTCCCATGCCGCCGCCACTTCGATTCAAAGCCGTGCTGGGTCTGGCCCTCGCGCTGGCGGGCCCCGTTTCCCCCGCCGAGGAGGACAGCCTGCGGGTGCGCGTTTCCCTCGGGCACCGCGCCCCCCGGGGTTCGGTCCATTTTGTCCGTTTCCTTCCCGGCTCTCCCGGCTTGGCGGTGTCCGCGCCGCACGGCGTCGGGCTCGAAGCGGGGGATGAAGCGGGCGAAACTTCGCGCCTCCAGGCCGGCGCTGGTGATGTGGACGCGCTGGACCTCGAGGTGCGCTGGACGAGGCCCAGGTCCCCTGCGCGGAAGGTGCATTCGATCTGGCGGTATCTCCTGGACCATGGTTCGGCCGGCCAGGTGTCACGGTTGGTGGACGACCCGGGGTTGATACCCGACGCACCCGTCCTCACGGTTCAGTTGGCGGAGGACGGGACGCGCGGGTTTTCGGTGAGCCTGGAGCTCCTGCGCCGGCAGGGCGCGATCTGGGTGCCGGGCCACGACGCCCTGGTGATGCTGGCGGAGGCACCCGTTGATCCCGGATCTCACTTCGCCTCGCTGACGGGCGAGCGCACCCTTGATCGGGTGAAGCGCGAACCCGAGGCGACGCTGGAGCAGTTCCAGTCACTTTGGGAGGACGTCGGAGATCCCCTCGTCTGGAACAAACCCTGGGAAACCACCTGGCTCGGCGCCCGGGGACACCTGGTGGTCACCGCGGCTGCCCACGGTTCGCTTTACAAGTTCGCGGTGGATCGCGCGGGCAGGGTGCGGCCCGACTTTGCTTCGCCACACCGGTTCCGCCTGGATCCGCTGTGGCCCGGGAGCTCCTGGGTGGGGCAGCGGATCACCAACGGGCTGCCGATTCTGCTCACCACCCACGAGCGTCGCGGCCAGGTTTTTCAGTTGGAGCAGTTCGCCGCGCGACTCGGCTCCGAGCCACCGGAGAAGCGTGGCGAACCCCCGGGCGTCTTCGTCAACCGGCTGCGAATTTCCGGCGCCGCCGGCCCGGTCCAGGCGGGTTTCCGGCTCGCCAGCGAGGCGAACGAGAGGTCGCTCCGGTGGAGGTCCACAGGGGCGTTGCTCACGGCGGTGGACCGCGAGACCGGGAGTGTGTGGCTCGTCGTCGAACCCGGTCCGGGACTGCGGGTCGAGCCCTCCGCCGCGGCCGGCAGCGATGCCGGTACGGACGCGCAGCATCCCCTCGAGTTCACCTGCGGAGGCGACCTGGAGGCCGGGCAGACCTTGGAGCTTGTCGTCAAGCTGGCCTCGCCCCCGGTGCCGGCGGATCGGGTGGCCCGGCTTACTGACCTCGACGCCTCGCGGGCCCGCGCCTCGGTCGTCGGGTATTGGGAGGACTGGCTGGCGCAGGGGGCACGGTTCGAGGTTCCCGAGCGGGCGGTGAACGATCTCTTCCGCGCCAACCTCTGGCACGCGCTGGTGCTGCCCCGACATCGCGTCGGCGAGCAGGGCGAGGCGCGGATCGACCTGCCCTACGCGAACACCGCGTACGGCCAACTCAACGCTGATTGGCCCATCAACCAAGGGGTCTATGTGGACTACCTGATCTATGGGCTCCGGGGCCACTGGGCGGTCGCCGAGGAGGAATTCCACGCCATGTTCCAGAGCCAGCAGCAGGCAGATGGCCGGATCGGCGGATACGCCAACTGGGGCGTCTACTCTCCGGGGCATCTCTACGCGATCGCCCAGAATTATCTGCTCTCCCAGGATCGCGCTGGCTTCGAGCGGCTCCTCTCCCCATCGCTGAAGACGCTCGACTGGTGTCTCGACCAGGTGGCCCGCGCCCGTACCCCGGTCGGCGCTTCGGGACTGATCCGCGCCCCGCTCAACGACCTCACCCACGCCGAGCGGGAATGGGCCTTTCCCCAGGCCTATTTCGTGGCCGGGCTCGAAGCCTTCGGTCGGGCCCTGGCGCTCCATCAGCACCCGCGCGCCGCGGAGGTGTCGCGCATCGCCGGGTCATTGCGCGGTGACGTCGAGCGCGCCTTCGCCCGAGGCAGCGTGAAATCCCCGGTGGTTCGCCTGGCCGACGGCACCTGGGGCAACTACGTCCCCTCCGACGCCCTGACTCCGCGCCGGCTGCTGGAGGAATGGTATCCGACCGACGTCGACTGCGGCCCGCTCCACCTCGCCCGGCTGTCGGCGGTGGACCCGCGCGGCTGGCTGACCGAGGCCATGCTCCACGACCACGAGGACAACCTCTTCCTGAACGGCTGGGGTGCGGCGAACGAGCCGGTCTATAACCAGCAGGCCACCGTCTATCTCCTCCGTGACGAACCGGAGGCGGCCATCCGCTCCTTCTACAGCATGATGGCCTGCGCGTTTTCGCACGGGCAATTGTCCCCCCTCGAGCACCGCTGGGCCTGGGGTCAGTACTTCGGTCCGCCTAGCACGGATGGCGCCTGGTTCGAACTCTACCGGAACATGATCCTGCGCGAGCGCGACGATGGCTGCTTGCTCGTCGGGCAGGCCACGCCGCGCGCCTGGCTGAAGGAAGGGCGGAGCATCCGGGTCGACCGCGCGCCCACGCAGTTCGGTCCGGTTACCCTCACCGTGGACAGCCACGTCGCCAGCGGTCGAATCCAAGCCACCGTCGAGCTGGCGGGGCCGTCGCCGCCCGCGGCCCTGTTGGTGCGGCTTCGCCATCCGGACCGGACCCCGATCCGCGTGGTGACGGTCAACGACCGGCCCTGGGAGGACTTCGACCCCGCCCAGGAATGGGTGCGCATCCGCCTGCCCGCCGAACCCCGTTACCGGATCGAAGCCAGGTACTGAGCGAGGAACTCCATGAGCTCCGCACCCCGACCCGCACCCGCACCCCTACGCGTACCGTTGGCCGCGCTCGCGCTTCTGCTCACGCTGGTGGTTCTGGCGCCGGCCGGCGCGGCCGCCGACCCGGTGGTATTGCGGGTCGACTTCGCCCGGCCCGACGGCGCCTGGAACATGCCGGCCCTGGCCCTCGGACAGGGCGGCTTGCAGTCCGATCCGATGACCGAGCCGCACATCAAGGAACTGCGGCAACTGAGGCCCCGCACTACTTCACGAAGGGCGCCGACTACGCTGCCTTCTACACGCGCTCCGTCACCGGTTTGCTGCGTGGCGACCCGAAGGCGCAGGTCGGAGGCCCAGCGGTGGCCAGCGCCGACAGCTTCCTCGTGGAGGCGCTGATCGGGCACTGCGCGACCAACCAGGTCCCGCTCCATTTCCTCTCCTGGCACCTCTACAGCGATTCCCCCGCGGCACATGCCGCGAACATCGCCAAACAGCGTGCCCGGCTCGCGCGGTTCCCGCAGCTCAAAGACGTCAAGCTCTTCATCTCCGAGTGGAACATGGACCTGATGCGGCCGAACCTGCACCCCGGGTTCCAGCCCGCCTTCGTCCTCGAAACGATGCGTCGCTTCGCCGAGGCGGGGCTCGACATGGCCGCCTACTACCATATCCGCGATTGCTTCGTGGACCCGGCCGACTTCGACTGGATGTCGCCCGGCGGCCGGCGCTTCATGGCGCACTGGTGGAACATCATGCCGCAGTACAGTGCGCTCTTCGACCACCACGGGCGGGTCCGCCCGGCGTGGTACGCCTTCCGACTCCTCGGCCAACTCGACGGAGCCCGCTATGCCGTTGCCGGCGAGTCGGGAAACCTCAGGGCGATCGCCGGCGAGGGGGACGGTCGGCGGCACCTCATCGTCTGGCGCTACGAGGGGGACGGTCCCGACGCGGTCGAAGTGCGGCTCGAGGTGACGGGCGTACCGAACCGAAGTTGCCGGATTGTCGCCCTGGACCCGGCTGCCCCGGTCAACCCGCTGAAGGTGCTCCACTTCGGCCGAACGCAGGACTTGGAGAAACAAACACTCAGGCTCGGACCCTGGGGCATCCGTTGGATCGAGGTCGAATGAGCGCCGCCGCCTTCCACCGCACCGCTCCAGCGGGCCTTCGACGCGCCGGCGGTTTCCTGCCGGCCATTGTGGTCGGGCTCGGGCTGTTCCACCTCGCCGCCGTCGCGTCCGGCGCCGAGGCCGTCCCTGCGGCTGGCAGACGCTCCCCTCCTAGGCGGGAAGAGCCCGCACCTGCGCGCGCTTAATCCCGGCGCGGCCAGCGGCCCGGTGTTGGATCTCCCCGCCGGCTGGGAGCCGTGCTGGACCTTCGGTTCCCTGGCGGGTGCCGTGGCGGCGGAACCACCGCCGGACGAACCCGGGCGGTCCGCCGCCCTGGCCGCTGAGGTCCGTGGCCGGGGTTGGGTTGCCTTCAGCGCCCAGACGCTCAACGGGGACTGGGACCTTTTCCGCATGCGCCCCGATGGGTCGAAGCGTCGGCCGTTGATCGCCACGCCTGAGTTTCACGAGGCCGGTGTCCGTTACTCCCCCGATAGTACCCGGCTCCTCTATTACCGCATCCCCAAGGGTGACGAACTGGACAACAACACTTACGGGACTTTCGAACTGGTGATCGCCGACGCCAACGGAGCTCACGCCCGGGTCTATGGTCGTGGTTATTCCTGGGCTTCCTGGGGGCCGGACGGGCGCCAACTCGCCTGCCTCACCTCCAAGGGCATCCAGATTGTCGAGGTGAACACCGGCCGGATCGTCCGCGCCATGATTCGCCCCACGCAACCCCGCCTCCCCACCGTCCTCCGGTCGGTCGTCCTGCTCCTGCTCACGCTGACTTTCTCCGCCTGTGACGGCCCACCCGGAGGCGCCGGGAACGGCGGCGTGGATGAAAACGTAACCACCCTCGGCGCCGTCGAGATCACCGCGCGTCTGCTGGAGGTTCCCGAAGGAGCCATCTTCCAGCGGGAACTCTACGACTACGCGACGATCCTGAAGTATGAGGTCGTGGCCGTGCATCGCGGCCCGCTGGAGAAGGGAGCGACGGTCTTCGTCGGGCATTACAATCCCTGGAAACCGCGGGCGCAGGCCGCGGACAAACGGGCGGCGAACCTCGGGGGCACCGTGCGCCGGTTCCGCGCCGGGGATCTCCACCGGTTGGCCCTGGACGCATCGATGGATGACCACTACATGGGCGGCATCGTCGACAAGTATTTCGGCCAGCACAGCGGGTCCGCCTACTGGGCCGTCTGGACGAACGCCGCGAACTAGGCTGGTGCCATGATCGTCGACCTTCATACCCAGTCCTCCGCCGCGGTTCTGACTCCTGGAAAGACGAAAGAGGCGGCCGACAGACGGCCGCCTCCGGTGATCCAGCTCGAGTTGGATGCCCTCAGACGAGCGAGCGACGCAGCGCGCCCGCGCCGAGAAGACCGAGCCCAAGCATCGTCATGCAGGCACCAC
>JBBQML010000166.1:0-8015 GCA_038328885.1 Verrucomicrobiota bacterium
GCAACACCGTGAGCCCGGAGAGATTCCGGTCATCGTAGTACTGGTCACAGATTCCGGTCCCCGCGCCGCGCGCCTGGGTGTGGGTCGCCCACGCCGCCGGCGTGGCGTCGAAGACGTCGGAAGTGGTGACGAGTCCGAGGCTCTTGCCCTGGGTCCGCCGGAGGTACTCGCCCATGAACTCGATCCGCGGATTGTCAAAGTTCGCCCGGGTGTCGTCCGGAAACACCCCGTGCTGGTTGTTGTTCGCCTTGTTGCCCGTCGAGTAACAGTGCGAACCGGGTGACGAATCGGTGACGATCGAGTTCAAGGAGTGAGTCACGACCATTGCGCTCTCCGGGAACTGATCCATCGAAAGCCGGGCATTTGCCTTCCCCAGGGCGGCGCCGTGCAGCATGAGGCGTGCTGCCGTCCGGTGGGCGATGCCCATGCCGTCGCCGATCAGGCAGATCACGTTCTTCGCACGACGCCCCACCTGCTGGACGCGGACGATCTCGAAATTCCCGGTCGCGCTCACCTCCGCCCCGTCGGTCTGCGACGCACTCACGGTGAGGGTATGGACCCCGGGCGTGGTGAGGGAGTACGCGCGGAGGCTGGCGACGACGTCATCGGGCGTGCTGGTCACATCCGCGTCGGCGAAGGCAACCGATCCGGCAACCGGCGCGCCGTCGACGGAAAACGTCACGCTTTGGATGGCCTGTCCAGGGTCGGCTTTGATGGTCGCTTGCAGGTCAAAGCGTTGGCCGGCCATGAAGCGGCCGATCACCGGCGGGTTGGGGTCGCCGAAGGTGAACAGGGCGCTGGGCGGCGTGAGCCGGGTTATCGAAGGCGACGCCAGGGCGGAGGCGGGAGAGGCGGCCGCGACAGCGGCGCCCAATCCCATCCAGGCACCTCGACGGCGGAAGTTGCGGGACGGTGGTTTCATGATGCGGATGGATTTAGGAACCGAGGGTGGCGTCTATCAGGCGGAGTCTTCTCCGGGTTGGGATCCCCCGTCAGGGAGTCGCGCCAATTCGCGGGTTCGCGGACGGGGAAAGCTGGGGGCCGGTGCGGGCGCGCGGTTGTTGGCCTGCGGTCAGGGCACGCCGGGCTTCAGGGGACGGAGGATCCAGTTGGAGCCTCACGAGGGAAACGCGCCCATCGGCCTCGTCCCGATTGCCCACGCTCAGCGTACCCGTCAGGAGAAGTGGCCCGGGCGTGAACGGCACGATCGGCGGCGTGCTGCGATCGGTGGTGACGTGCACGAGTTGAGGCGGCAGATCCTCAGCCAAGCCGTACTCCCGCTCATGAGTCGTCAACGGCGAGGGCGCCAGCAGGAGCTTCCACGGGCTCGGTTGTCCCTGACGAACCATGTACCCCAGAATCCTCACCCGGTGCCCGTCGAGAGCCTTCAGGTTCGCGCACAACTCAAGACCCCTCGGTCCCACCGGTCGGCGGAAGAATTCATCGGACTTCAGATGAGTCACTCCTTCCGGAAGCGGTGGAAGGGCATTCGTGGTCCCGGTTGGCAGCGCCACCGTTGTGGCGACGTTGATCTCCTGCGTCGGGGTCCCCGCGAGCTCGGCGTTGCTGAGTGGCCCGGCGAGGAAGAACAGAAGACACCCGATGAACTGACGGAGGGCGAAGCTCATTTAACTACCTTTTTGTATTCCATCGCCCGCCTCATCTCAACGACGCCGCGGTTACGAACGGGCAACGCCTCTGCGGCTCGCCGGTCGAGCCGAAAATCCCCCCGCACTCCCTCCTACCACTGGCACGTTCTCCTTGGCACCGGGAAGGCAACGCGCCCGCCGGGGTTTCCCCTCGGCGGGCGCTGCATGATCGATGGATTGCGAAGGCCAGGAGAGCCGAGTCAACTCACAGTCGGAGGCGGAAGTAAGTCGATGAACCCACCATCGGCAAGGTGGCCACCGCTTGGTCGCCGTCGGTGACGGGAGAGACATTCACCGCAGTCCATGGCCCTTCGACGGAGGCCGCGGATTCGAGGGTGGGATTGGCGGCCGACTTCGGCCAGGCGATCTCGATGCCGGCGGTGACCCGACGCACGGTCAAGGTGACGTCACCCCCGCCGACCAGGTGACGCGAGGTGATCCGCAACCGGGCCAGCCGGGTCCGCCGGTTGTCCTCGTTGTAGGCGACGAGGAATGCGCCGCTGTTCGGGTCGTAGGCGATCTCATGGTAGTTCGCGTCGTTGGGCACCGGGGTGCCGTCGATGCCTTCGGCGAGGAGGTACTGGCCCTCGGGGCGGCTGGGGAGAGGCTGGCCGCTACTGTCGAACAGGGCAAACACCATGGCGTTGGCAAGTCCCGTGGCGCTGTCGCGGCGGTTGTGACTGACGACGAACACGCCCGCGTTCGGGTCGACTGCCAGGCGCGGATGGCGATGCGCGAGCGGGCTGCCTCCGTCCCCTTCGCTGTAGGGGACCTGCGGACGCGCGGTGACGAGGCTGTAGGCCGGGGCGGCACCGATCTTGCTGAACGAGAGGTCGCCATTGGCCTGGCCGTTGCCGTAGTCGAACGCGACGACGACCTCTCCGTTGAACGGGTTCTCGATGGCCGAAGGATGGCCCTGGGGGAGACCTTCGAGACGCTGGGCATCCAAGGAACCGACCTGGCCAAGGATCAGCTGCCCGTCATTCCCGACCGTGGTTCCCACTCCCGATCCAACGAGGCGATTCTTCAGCGCCGTCTCGGACGGAGCGTCGGTGTTGGTCAAGAAGAAGAAGGCGTCCGCCTTGGGCAGATAAACCACGTCCGGATCATCTTCGTCGCCTTCGGGTTGGATGACGTCGAGACGGGTCCAGGGGTTGCCCAGGTGGTTGCCGGAGATGTCATACATCCAGCCGACGGCACCTTCGCCCTCTGCCGGGTCGAGATCGCCAAACTGGTATTCCGCGACGACCAAGGTGTGGCCATTCCGGGTGCTGACGGCTACGGCGATGTCATCGTAGTCGGCGGGAGCGTCGACGTCATGGATGATGGTCTTCGCGATCCGGGTGGCATTGGTGGAAGAGTTGACGAAGGCCACGAGGGGGAGGTTGCGACCGTTGGCGCCATAGGGGCGAGCCGTGGTCACGACGGCGTACTGGTCGGTCACCGGGTTGTACACGACGGCGCTGCGATTCAGGGCGCCGCCCGGGTTGCCGAGGATGGGGAAGGGTTCACCGACCGGCTGGAGGGTCAGGGGATTGTAGAAGTAGCCGATCAGGATGCCGGTCGCCAGCTCGCCGGTGATGGGGTCGAGGAAACCCCTGGTATTGGCATTGTCGATCGAGATGACCAGTGCTTCCGGGCGCCGACTGGAGGCGGCGACTCCTGCCTCGCGAGCGGCGATGTCATCGGCGGTCACGGTGACGGGACCCTGGATCTCGAACGTCGGCTCGTTCGCGGATTCGACCGGCGTGGGTGCCAGCGGTTGGGTGAAATCCACCCAGGTAACATAGAAGTCGGTATCGCGAAGCGGGAAGGTATCAAAGGCCCCGCTCGCAACCACGGTTCGCGACTCCACGATAAACCGGCCCTCGGCGTACTCGTAAGTGAGCGAGGCGTCGTCGGCGAGGGCGGGATTGCTGGCGAGGTAGCCGGCATTCTGGAGGAGTAGCATGCCGCCGGTCGCGATCTTGCCGGGCAGCTCGAGGGCGTAACGTCCCGCCGCCAGACGGGTCACCGAGAACTCACCGACCGCCTTGAGCTTCTCTCCGGTTGTGCCGCGGATGTGGCCGCCGACGAGGCGGGCGGCATCATAGGGGACATAGAGAAAGGCGAACTGTGAGCGATCAGCCGTCGCGTAGGACTCGGGTGAGAGGTCGTCGTCGTCCGGCCGGATCGCGATGACCCATCCCGAGCCGTCGGCCTTGGGAGCGGCGGTGACGAGGGCGCCACGGTTGTCGTTGCCTTCGTGGTTGGAGGTGGTGAAAACCATGCCGTTCGTCAGCGAGTGAACGCCGGGCAGGGACAAGGTGGCGAGGCCGCCCTTCGAACCGTCCGGCAGGTCCTCCCACTTCAGGATCTCATCGGCGGAGTTCCTGGCTGCGGTGAGTTTACCCAGAGCGGGTCCGTACGTGGCATGGCGGTACCAGGCGGCGGGGCTGATCGCGGCGTTCGCGAAATATCCGCCGATCCAACCCTGGTCAAACGGGAACCAGGCCATCGCGACGTCAATGTTGCCCTCGCGGAGCGCGGCAGGGCTGGCGGCCTCGGGGAGGGTCTCGGCGCGTTCACCGAGTTTGCCGATGGAGAAGTAGAGGTCCTGCGCGCGGAACACCCCGTCGAGCATGCTGTACCCGCGGCGGGAGGATCCTTCGGTGGTGACCCAGCAGAAGCCGTGAAAGCCCGAGGCACCGTCGTTCCACTGCGCCCGGTTGCGTCGGACGGTGCCCAGGAGGAGTCCCTTCTCGAGCGTAGGATACCAGGCTTGGGCCGGTCCGGCGCTCGGGTCGGTTACGGCGGTGCTGTAGTCGGGGCCATAGGGACCCGTGTTGCTCAGACCCGCCACGGGATCGCGGGGACCGATGTTGACGTCCATGTCCCCCTGGTTGAACCCGGGGGCGGTCCAGGGGATTGGCCCGGCGCCTTCAACCGAAACGATGATCTCGTTGCGGGTGCCCGTGTTGTAGAGGAAGGGCGCGCCACTGCTGTTCAAACCGTCCGCCGGCACCTCGATCTTCCAGTTGACCGCGGTGACAGTGGCGTTCGGATAGGTTCCAGGGGTGCGATCGCCAGCCGGCTCGTTGTCCACCGTGGCCGGAGGAACCGCCGGCACGTCCCGGTAGTCGGCGTAGATCGCCGTGGCTCGGAGGCTTTCATCCTCGCCGGCGCCGACATGAGCGACGGTGCTGATACCCACCTTCAGGTTCGAGGGGAATGCAGCGGGATCGGTGAGGACCGACGACAGGACGGTCCACGCATTGCTGCTGTTGCCAAACAACGTCGTGAACCGGGAGCCTTCGCGTTTCAGCCGAAGCCAGACATCCGGGTAGAGGGTTTCGCCCCTCGTGTTCGATGTAGGGCGATCCGGAAAGTCGTCGGTCTGGGCGTCCTGGGCGGGGCGGAAGATGGACTCGAAGGTATTCTTGCTCTCGTCCGGGAGGGCGTTGACCTGCACGTTGGCGCTGCCGGGGGTGAGATCGGCTCGTGCCATCAGGGATGCTTTGGCGGAGTCCTGCTGGGCAGCATCCGCGACGTCGAGGGACAGGACGCGAACGGCGACGTCGAAGTCCCCGGTCTTGTCCTCGTGGAGGTACGTGAATGAGTCCACGTTGCTCCACGTGTCGTTACCGCCGGCGATGACCGTGAACGAGCCATCGGCGTCCGTCGTGGTCGCCCCGACGACGGGGTTGTTGATGTCGGTCCTGGTCAGGCGACCGGCGGCATCCGCCGACTGCGTGATTTGCGATGGGAGCAGGGCCAGGATCATGGCGCTGCGGATCAGGTTTCGTTTCATGCTACGAGCCTCACACCTTGGGCTGGCTCCGTCACGTTGAGGCACCCGGGCGGTGAAGGAGAGGTGACATTCACGGTGACACTGAATTGTGACCGTCCCGAATCCTGTTTGTCGCCGAACCGTCGCGGCGATTTGAGCCCTAGGAAGAGCCGCCCCGGCTAGGATCCTGCCATGCCGACCGCTTCGACCATCGTATCGGTCATCTTCACGACCTTTCGGCTGCACGGCCAGCACCGGATTGGGGAGGAGGTCACCGAGGAACTCCACGCGCTGCAGTGCGCCACGCTGGCCGGGGGCGCGGGGGACTCGTCCGAGGTCATCGCCCCGTGCCTGTTGCATGACTTTGGGCGCCTCCTGATCTGCGCAGGCGGGAAGCCTCCGGATCGGGAGACTGATGTCCGACCGGGGCTCGTGGGCGCCCACCGTCTGGCGGCTTGGTTCGACCCGGAAGTCGTGGAACCAATCCGGCTCCAGGCGGAGGCCATGCGCCAGCGCTGGCTGGCCAACCGCCCTGCGGCGCCGGGACGGGGCGGCAGACCAGGGTCAACGCTGCGGCGCTCCCCCCGGCCGTCCGCGGAAGTCGGCCAGGACGGCCTGCCCGGCCGGAGCAGGGGATCCTCCGGTGCCCGCAGCCGCAGGCCTGCCGGGCAAGACAATCAGAGGGCAGTCGCAGGCCCCGGATCAGCACTCCTCGAAGCCAAAATCCCATGAAATTCTTCTGCCTCGGCGGTGCCGGACGGATCTGTCGCGAAGCGATTCTGGATCTCGTCGAGTTCTCGAATGCCACGCGCATCACGGTGGCCGATGTGGACGAATCGGCGGGCAGGGAGGTTGTTGCCTGGCTCGACGACCCGCGCGTGGACTTTGTCCTCACGGACGTACGATCACCGGGGGACGCCACCGCTAAAATGTTCGGCTACGACGTCGTCATGGACGGCACCACGATCGCTCTGAACGGGCTCTCAACCGCCTGCATTGCCGAGGCCGGCTGCCATGGCATCAATCTCAACGGCTTCGGGGCGGAGGAAACAAGCGACGCAACGTTCAAGAAGCACGGCAAATCCTGTGTTCCCGGGTTTGGCATGACGCCCGGTACGACTCAGATGATGGTCATGAGCGCGGCCGCGCAGTTGGAAACCGTTGAAGTCGCGCGCGTCAGTCATGGCGCCTACCGGCCCATCGCCTTCAGTGCGTCGATCACGGAGACCACCACCTATGAGTACGACCCGCGGCTGCAGAGCCGAGTCGTGTTCGAGGACGGGGAATTCAAGCAAGTGCCACCCTTTGCCCGTCCACGGAGCATTGCCCTGCCCGAACCGTATGGGGAGGCCCTTCAGTACATCATCCCCCACGCCGAGACCCGGACACTCGCAAAGAACCTCGCGACCAAGGGAATCCGACTCGTCGAGGTTCGCGGGACCTGGCCGCAGCCGAACATGCAGCTCATCCGCGCCCTCTACGACTGGGGATTCATGCGCAATGACAGGATCCGGTTGGGGGACGTGGAATTCGGGATCATGGACGCGATCGGCGCCTACCTCATGCAGTCCCCGGAGGGTCGCGAAACCCCGCTCAACGGATACGCACTCCACGTCGAAGTGGAAGGTTGCCGCGGCCACAATCGTCTCCGCCACACCCTTTGGCACACGCATCCGCCGTCCGACGGCTCCGTGCCGGAGTGGGCGGGGCTGCGGGCGTATACCCGGAACGTTGGCATCCCGCTAAGCATCGGCGCCCAGATGCTCGCTCACGGACTGGTCCACAGACCCGGAGTGATCACTCCGGAGGAGGCCTTCGACCCGGCGACGGTCATCGAGGAACTCGGGCGCCGGGGGATACGGATCCACAGCCGGGTGGATGAAATCGAGCCCCTCTAACGCGCCCGATCTTTCCGGCTTCTTTCCGGGGTCGTGACACAGGACTTCCACCGCTTGGGTATCGTCACGTCCGGAGGAAGCGTCGTCGGTACCAGGTGAGTTTTGCCCTTGTCATCCTAACGCCGGGTGCCCACCGCGACGCTCCCGCCTTGCCCCGGACATCGCCCTTCGCAGGCCAACCACCGACCCGACACAGGACCATCCATGAAGCCACACCTCGTCGCACCACATCCTCGAGCCCGTTCCACAAGCCGATCGCCGGGCTGCGTCCCTCCCGGCTTTGCAGCCGTAGTCCTCCTCCTGCTGCAACCGCTCCACCCAGGTCTGGCGGCATCGGTACCGCTGCAGAGCCTGAGCGCCGCAAACCACGGCCTCCCGGCCAGCTCCGGCCCCGTGAAGATCTCCGTATCGAGGACCACCGATTCGGCACCGTTCAGATTGCAGATTCTGCACGCGAGCGATTTTGAAGCCGGCATCGACGCCGTGGTGGACGCTCCGGCCTTTTCTGCCGTGCTCGAGGGACTCCGGTCCGCGTACCCTACCAACACCCTGATTCTCAGCTCGGGAGACACCTACATCCCTGGGCCCTTCTTCAACGCAGGCGGCGATGCGGCGGCGGGGTTCAACCTCGTGGCCGGTCGCGGGGACGTCTCGATGCTCAACGCCATGGGCTTTCAGGCGTCCGCGTTCGGAAACCAT
>JBBQML010000167.1:0-8000 GCA_038328885.1 Verrucomicrobiota bacterium
ACCGAAGAAGGCACCCAACCGCGCCAGCGGCGCCACCATTTCCCGGGGTCCACCATAGCTGTGCAACAGGAACCCGCGCGCGGGACGTGCCGTCTCCCCGAGCAACGTCTGCATCCGGCCCCAGGCCTGCAGACAGTGCACACTCGCCGACACGTTCCGCTCGGCGGCCAGCGCGAGTTGGGCCGCGAAGACCACCTCCTGCTCGGCCAGCGGGGCGAACGCCCGCCCGGCGGGTTCCGGAGCCAACCCTCGACGAGCGGCAGGCGGGCAGTCCAACACCCACCGGTCGATGCCGATCTCACCCACCACCGCGCCGGGCACGGCGTCGAGTTGGCGGCGCAACGCATCGAACCAGTCCGCGGTGCGCTCGTGCACGTGCCACGGGTGGAGACCGAAGGCCGGGATCACCACCGAGGGAAATGCGCGCGCGAGGGCCTCGACCTCGGGCCAGTCAGCCTGGCAGGTGCCATTGACCACCATCCGCACCACCCCCGCGGCGCGGGCGGCCGTCATCACCTCGCCGGATCGTCCGGCAAACCGCTGGTCCTGAAGGTGGTTGTGCGCGTCGAGGTACATCGTTCCTAACCCCCTCGCTCAGTCCCGACGCAACCCGCCGCGAACTCGCGAATGACCTCCCGCACCCGGCGCACGGTGCGCTGCCGGTTCTCCGTCAATTGGTGGAGGAGCCCCGATCGCTCCAGAAAACCGGGTTCCCCCGCCAGGATCTCCGTGGGCGGCAGGCCGCTATAGAGCTCGCAGAGCAACGCGGCCATCGCTTTCAGCAGCGCCGAGTCCGAGTCTGAGCGGAAGACGCAGCATCCGTCGCAAAGGTCGGCTTTCACCCATATCCGGGCGGCACACCCCCGCACCTGGCAGTCGGCCGTGCGCCAGTCGGGTTCCCGGCCCCCCGACGGCTCAGGCCTGGCCCGGTGCAGAACCCAACTGAGGCGTTCCTGGGGATCGGCCATCCGCCCGAGCAGGGCTAGCAGGGCCGCTTGACGTGTCGTGAAATTGCCAGCCAACCCGCACACGGTTTACCTCCCCGCCGCCCGCAACGGAGGCGGGACAGGCCTCCCCGCATCCCCTATCCTGCCGCCTCGCCGCTCGATGGCCGCGCGCAGACAGTTCTCGATCTGGTCCACATGCGCTTCCGCGCCGAAGAACGCAGCTCGGAGAACCGCCCCGGAACTGAGGCGCGCATAATGGGCAGGGTCGATGACGGCACGCAGGATCGCTGCGCTCAGGGCCTCGGCCGTGGGCGGGTCGCCTGCGGCCAATTCGCCGGTCTCGCCCGGCTGCAACCACGCCCGGATTCCGCCCACCTCGAACGCCACCGCCGGCACTCCTTGCGAGGCGGCCTCGATGCCCGTCATGCCGAAGGGCTCGGGCCAGACACTCGGGATGACCATCAGGTCGGCATCCTGGATGGCTTGGTGACGAGGCTGGCCGCTCAGCCAGCCGGGAAAGAGCACGCGCAACCCGGGTGTGCTCCGGGTGATCTCGGCGGCCAGCCCTCGCCAGGCCGGTCCTTCCGGCCCCTCGCCGGCCACGGTCAATTCGACTTCACCCCCCAGGGCGGCGGCTACCGCAGGCAACGCCCGCAGCAGCAGCCCGACGCCTTTGAGCGGGTCGAGACGGCCGAGGAACAACAACCGAAGCGGCCTCGCTCCCGCCATGAACGGGGCCCGCCGGCCGCTTCCGACCCCGCCCTCGACGTAGAACGGCAGACACCGGACCCGGTCCCCGGCGAACCCCTGGCGCAGGTAGACCTCCCGCATGTGCTCCGAGTGAGTGACCACGAGATCCACGGCACGCAACAACCGCAGGGCTTCCTGCTGCTCCCGATAAAGCTTCCCGAGGGTCAAGGGGTTCAACCCCCCGCAACGGTGCGGAAAGTAGTGGAGCAGGCACTTCCAATCGAACGGCCGTGAACAGGGCCGTGCCACCGGGGCGCTCCAGCAGCGGGAACCGCTGATGCACAATCCTCCGTAGTCGTGCGCAAACCAGATCGCCGGGTACTCCGCCACCAACGGCCTGAGCAACCCCACGTCCACCCGCTGTTGCACGTAGATCACGTCCGGACGCCAGCCTCGGATTTCCTCCACCGCCGCGAAGCCCATCCCGCTATGCCAGACCGGCCCGCCGTCCGGGTTCACTTCCGTCGAGCCCCGATCCGTGAGTTCCTCACAGAGAAACCCCAACTCGTGATCACGCCGGCGGAGGTGTGGAACCAGGTTCCGCAGGTACACCTCGATCCCACCCACCTGGTGCACGAACCGGTTGACAAGTAGAATGCGCATCCCGGCTCAGCCTCGGCACACCGCTCTCGGCATGTTCATGGTCCACGCCCACCTGCCGGGACCGTTGGAAAGGCCGCCTCCGGCGTAGGACCGACGTGAGAAGGCGCGGTTTTCCGGCCGTCCGGCGGGATTTTGAGCCTCCTCACGTCGGCTTCCACGGTTGCCGAACGGGCCGCTAGACCGCCGCGGCCACCAGGTCACCCACCTCGCGCGTCCCATGACCCATGCGACCGGCGGCGAGGGACTGGATCTTGGTCCCGATCACCCCGATGACCGCTTCCTCGATCGCCACGGCGGCAGCGGATTCACCGAGGAAGTCGAGCATCATCCCGGCGGCGTTGATCGCCGCGAGCGGGTTGATGACGTTCTGGCCGGTATACTTCGGCGCGCTCCCCCCCATGGGCTCGAACATCGAGGTGCCGTTCGGGTTGATGTTCCCTCCCGCCGCCACCCCCAGCCCCCCCTGGATCATGGCCGCCAGATCCGTGATGATGTCGCCGAACATGTTGTCCGTGACGATCACGTCGAACCATTCGGGGTTCTTCACGAACCACATGCAGATCGCATCCACGTGCGCATACTCCGCCTTCACCGAGGGGTGAGCCGGTGACATCTCCTGAAACCCGCGCCACCAGAGATCGAAGGCGTAGGTGAGGACGTTCGTCTTGCCGCACAGCGTCAACTGCGAGGTCTTGCCACCCGTCACATCTTCCGGCCTCAGCCCCTTCCAGGCCGCCCCGCCTCGCCGCTTCTTCGCCACCTCGAAGGCGTAGTCCAGGCAGCGGTCCACACCGCGGCGGGTGTTGATCGATTCCTGGATGGCCACCTCATGCGGCGTCCCCTTGAAGAGATTCCCGCCCGCTCCGGCGTACAACCCTTCGTTGTTTTCCCGCACGACGATGAAGTCCACATGCTCGGGGCCCTTGTCCTTAAGCGGACAGTCCTGCGCGCGGTAGAGCCGGACCGGCCGGAGGTTGATGTACTGCTCCAGTTCGAAGCGCAGACGCAGCAGGATCCCCTTCTCCAGGATCCCGGGCTTGACCTGCGGATGCCCCACCGCGCCGAGATAGATCGCCCGGAACTTGCGCAACTCCCCCACGGCACTGTCCGGCAGCACCTCCCCGGTCCTCAGGTACCGCTCACCACCAAAATCAAAGGGATGCCAGTTGAGCTTGAACCCAAACTTCCTCGCCGCCGTCTCCGCGACTTTCAGCGCCTCCTGGGTCACCTCCGGACCGGTCCCGTCCCCACCAATGACTGCGATATCGTAGCTCTTCATGCGTGTGATTGCCGCGTCCGCTCCACCCACTCCGGAGCGGCCGAGCGCGGCCGCGCAAGCTACCGCCGACGCCGGGGGTGGCAACAGGCGTTTTTTGGCCTCGCGTGGCCCAACCCGTCGGCGAGCAATCCCGGGAAGCGAGGCTCGCCTTCGATTGTGGTCCGTGCTACAGCCCCGGCGGGTGAACGACGTGACCCGCATCCTCGATGCCGTGGGCCGGGGCGAAGCGACCGCCAGCGACCTGCTGCCCCACGTCTACGAGGAACTGCGCCGGATCGCCACCGGGAAGATGGCTCACGAGACCCGGAGCCATACGCTCCAACCCACCGCCCTCGTCCACGAGGCCTGGCTTCGAGTTGCGGGCGCCGACAACCCGCGATTCGACGGGAGGGCCCATTTCTTCGGCGCCGCGGCGGAGGCCATGCGACGGATTCTTGTGGATTCCGCACGCCGGCGCGCGAGTCTCAAGCGCGGAGCCGGAGCCGCCCGGGAGGAACTTAACGACTTCCACCTGGTCCAGCAGGTCCCTTCCGAGGAACTCCTCGCCGTGGACGAGGCCCTCAACCTCCTGGCCGTCGACGACCCGGTGTCGGCCGACCTGGTGAAGCTCCGCTACTTCGTAGGGCTGACGATGGACGAGGCTGCCTCGGCGCTCGGCCTGTCCCGGCGCACCACCGAGCGACTCTGGACTTATGCGCGCGCCTGGCTGCGCCGCCAACTGGGACGGGACGCCGTCTGAGACCGGCCCGGCCCGTTCGCCGGACTACCCCGTCCAACCCCTGTGTGATCCTGTGAGCGACCCGGCCGCCAGGCCCACCCACACGCCTCCGCCGCCGGCGCGGGAACGGGACTTGTTCCTCGCCGCCCTGGACCGCCACTCACCCGCCGCAAGGGCGGCGTTCCTCGAGGAGGCCTGTGCCGGCGATCCATCGCTGCGGCAGGCGGTCGATGAACTGCTGACCTGTCACCGCGACGATCACTTCCTCGAGCAACCCGCCCTCGCGGCGCCGGCCCACACGCCGACGCCCGGCCCTCCCGACTCCACCACCACCACCGGGGGGTTCCCCGGGCTGCGCGGTCCCGGGCCGGGTGACACACTCGGACGCTATAAACTGCTCGAGCAGATCGGAGAAGGGGGCGCCGGAACCGTGTTCATGGCGGAACAGGTCGAACCCGTGCGCCGCCGGGTCGCCCTCAAACTCATCAAGGCGGGCATGGACACCAAGTCGGTGATCGCCCGGTTCGAGACGGAGCGCCAGGCCCTGGCCTTGATGGATCACCCGAACATCGCCCGGGTCTTCGATGCGGGGACGACGGGAGCGGGCCGGCCGTTCTTCGTGATGGAACTGGTCCGCGGGGACCGGATCACCACCTACTGCGACGAAACCCACCTGCCCACCCGCGAGCGCCTCGATCTCTTCATCAAGGTCTGCCACGCGATCCAGCACGCCCACCAGAAGGGCATCATCCACCGCGACATCAAGCCCTCGAACATCCTCGTGACCCTCCACGACGGCGTGCCGGTCCCCAAGGTGATCGACTTCGGCATCTCCAAAGCCATCGACCAACACCTCTCCGAGGGAACCTTCTTCACCGAGTTCCACGCCTTTGTCGGCACCCCGGCCTACATGAGTCCCGAACAGGCGGAACGGAGCGGGCTGGACATCGACACGCGCACGGACGTCTACAGCCTCGGGGTTCTGCTCTACGAGATCCTGACCGGCTGCACGCCCTTCGATGCGCAGGAACTGCTCACGGCGGGACTCGACGGGATGCGGCAGACCATCCGCGAACGCGAACCACTGGCGCCCTCGACCCGCCTGCGGGGACTCCCCGAGGCCGACCGCACCACCACCGCCAGTCGCCACCGGGTCGAACCCGCCCGCCTGGTGAGCGTGCTTCGAGGCGACCTCGACTGGATCGTGCTCAAGGCGCTCGAGAAGGACCGCACCCGCAGGTACGAGACCGCCAACGACCTGGCCCGCGATGTCGATCGATTCCTGGCCGACGAACCGATCAGCGCCCGCCCACCGAGCGCCTGGTACCGCCTGCAGAAACTCGCGCGCCGGCAACGCCTCGCCGTGGCCGCCATGGCTGCCGCCTCCATCGCCCTTTGCCTCGGCCTGGTCCTCGCCTCCTGGCAGTACTTCGAGAAGAGCGCCGCCCTCCGCCGGGCCCAGGCCGCCGAGCAGCGCGAACGCGGTCTGCGGGAACTGGCCCAGACCGCCCAGGCCCGCGAACTCGAACTGCGCCAACTGGCCGAAGCCCAGGGATTGCGCGCCCGGGAACGGGCCTACGCCGCCGACATCAACCTCGCCCAGCACGCCCTCGAGGCCCAGAACCTCGGCCGCGCCCGGGAACTCCTCGATCGCCAGCGTCCCCGCAACACCGACCCCTCGGAAACCCCCGACCTCCGGGGCTGGGAGTGGCGCTACCTCTGGCAGCAGTGCCGCAGCGACGCCCTCTTCGCGCTCAGCCGACAATCCAACGAGGTCGCCACCCTCACCATCTCGGCCGATGGCCGATGGCTCGCCGCCGGCGATTCCGCCGGTCAACTCTCCGTGACCGACCTCCGCTCGCGCCGCGAGGTCGCCCGCCTCGCCGCCGGCAGCGGACGCGTCCGCACCGCCTTCTCCCCCGTCGCACCGCTCCTCGCCTTCAGCGCCACCGACCCGGACCCCCGCCCCAGCCCTCCCCGATTCGGTCTCGGTCCGGGCCGGACACGGCCGCAGCGCATCCGGCTCTGGGACCCGGTCCAGCAGTCGTTCGTCCAGGCCATTCCCCTCGACGGCAGTTGCCTCGGGCTCGCGTTCTCGCGCGATGGATCGCGGCTCGCGATCGTGGGGTCCGAGGGTCGGCTGAGCATCCGGCAGGTCAGCGACGGCGCCGAGTTGCATCGGATGGACCTTCCCGGTCTGGGGCGGATGCAGGGCGTGGTGGCCCTCTCCGGGGATCACACGCTGGCCGCCTACGGCGTGGAGAACGGCCAACTGCGCCTGACCGAAGTCGCGACCGGTCGGACACGCTGGACCGCCAAAGCCGCCGAGGAACGACTGACCTCCCTGGCCTTCTCCCCCGACGGCAAACGCCTGGCGAGCGGGGCGGGCTTCGCGGAGTCCTCCATCCGGCTTTGGGATCCGGAGACAGGGACCGAAACCGAACGCCTGGAGGGCCACCGCGCCTGGGTCACGTCGCTCACCTTCTGGCCCGACGGGGCGACCCTGGCATCGACCAGCGCCGACCAGACCATCCGCCTCTGGAACCTGACCGGGCCGCCGCCCCGCCGCGAAGCGCCTGGCGCGTTGTCCCCCGCCACCCGGGAACGCGCCACGCTGCGCGGCCATGAACTCGAGGTCTGGAGTCTCGCCCTGGGGCCCGACCTCAACACCCTGGCCAGCGGGAGCAAGGACGGTTCCATCTACGTCTGGGATGCCAGCACGCCGCGCCCCCGGGAACGCAGCCACCAGACTCTCCCCTCGAACGTCGATGCCTGGACCTTCAGCCCGGACAGCCGCTCGGTCCTCACCGTGGATTCCCGGGGCACGGTGACGCGTTGGTCCGGCGGCGCCTTCCAGGAAGGCACGGCCGAGTTCGAACTGGGCATCCGGGTCGGTGGCGCCCTGTTCTCCCCCGACGCCCGTTACCTCGTGGCCTTCCAACCGGGGCGCGGCCTGCAACTGTGGGATCTGCCCCGGCGGCAGGCGGTCCCGTTACCCCCCACCGCGAGCCCCCACGAGCCCCAGTGGCCGGTCGGATTCCTCCCCGGCTCCTCCCACCTCGTCATCCGGCGCTTCCGCGAGGAAACCTTGGAGGAATGGGATCTCGCCACCACCAGCCTGGTGCAGTCGTGGCGTCACCACCTCGTCAACGGCGACCCTGCACTGACCGCGATGTCGCCCGACGGCCGCTGGTCGCTGACCACTGGGCGCAACGGACGCGGCAGCCTGCTGGATCGCCAGACCGCACAAGAGGTCCAGGTCGTCCTGCCGCACGGGCAGGTGAGCGCCCTCGCCTTCTCGGCGGACGGCACCCGCTTTGGCAGCGCCAGCGGCCAGGGCCTCTGCTCGCTTTGGGAGTCCTCACCCCTCCGCCTGGTCAACCTCATCAGCGGGTTCCTGCAGGGAGCCAGTTCCATCGCGTTCTCGCCGGATAGCCGACGCGTGGTCGCGGGCAGCGACGGCCGCGAAGCCCTCAAGCTCTGGGATGCGGCCAACCCGCACGAACTGGTCACCCTCGAAGCCGACGGCTCGGGATTCGGTCGAACCGCCTTCTCCCCGGACGGCAACCTCATCGGTTCCCGAAACTCCCGCGGCACGCTCCATATCTGGCAGGCGCCCGACCTCGCCGAGATCGACCGCGTCGAAGCCGCTGGCGCCCCGTGAGCGGTGGCACTTCCCCCGGACCGCGGTTCTCCCGAACCG
>JBBQML010000168.1:0-7982 GCA_038328885.1 Verrucomicrobiota bacterium
CAGCACGTGACGGCCGGCGGTCTGGAACGTGACCCGCGCCGTGGCGGCGTTGGTCGATTCAAACACCACCGCCGGTCCCTCGACCAGGGTCCAGGCAAAGCGCACCACGCCCGGGGGACTCGGGAGGCCATCGTCGGAGTAACTCCCCACCACGGCCACCGTCTCGCCCACGGCAGCGGTCCGGTCCGGTCCCAGGTCCACCGTCGGTGCGCGGTTCGCGGCGCTCGTCAGGGCCTCCAGGGCGAGGTTGAAGCCGAGATCCGAGCTGTTCGCGTTCACCTGATGTACCTCGACGGCGAGGGTATTGGTCCCGGTCACGAGCACCGCGGGATCCACGGCCTGATCGAAGAACCTGGTCTCGTCCTCGCCGCCCACGACGTCACTCGCGAAGGTGGCGGCAGTGATGAGGCCCTCGGGCATGTTCGAGCGGAACACCAGGGTACCGTTGAGGTAGACCATCGCTCCGTCGTCGCGCAGCAACCGCAGGGTGAGCGAGTTCACCGATTGCGGGTCGGCCAACTCGAACGTCCGCCGAAAGTAAAAGGTCGTGGTCTGGGTCCCACCCACTTCCCTGAGCGGCATAGTCTGCTCGTCGCCGTCCCCGAAACCCAACTTCGCCGGCCCCGATTTCCAGGAGGCGTCACTGAATCCCGGCATCCGCCAGCCCGCACCCGGGTCCGTTCCCGTGTCGAGGTAGCGCCACACCGCCCCGGCGGCGACCAGGTTCCGCTGCTCCGAAGGCCGACGGACGGTCAAGGTGAGTTCATCCGCCCGGCTGCGCTCCCCATCGGACGCCGTCAACCGGAACCGGAAGACCCCCGTGCCGGGCAGTTGCACGACCGTATTGCTGCGTGTCGGATCGACGAAACTGGCCGTGCCCGGCCCCTCCAACTGCGTCCAGAGAAATTCCAGCCGTCCCGGCACCATGGGCAGCCCGTCGTCGGCGCCCGTACCTGCGAGTGTGAGGGCAAGCGGGAAGGAGGGGGATTCGATTTCCCCATCCGGGCCAGCCTCAACGATGGGGGTGCGGTTGCCGTCGTTTTCGAATCCCGGCGAAGGCTCTCCGAAACTCGCTCGCCAGGCCACCGGGTCATCCGCGAATCCCACTGGCGAACGACGTTCGAGCGACGCCCCCTGCCCGGCGGCGGCCACCGGCCAGGGCGCCCGGTCGTTGTAGCGCACCTCGTCGACGACGAGGTACGGCACGAAGACGGAGCCGTCGGGGAGCAAGTCCGGCTTGTCCGGTCGCTGTAGGGACACGGTCTCCCCGCCATCCTGCAGCGTCCCCGGGGAGGGTCCGAAGACCGGCACATTCGCGGGGATGCCTTGGGCGGCGCGGAAGGCGGCGGGTTCCCCGGCCGTCACCACGGCGATTCCGCCGGCGGGCAGCGTCACTCCCGGCGGAAAGTCGAAACCGATGCCGTCGATGCGCCAGGTGTTTGTCGGCGTGAGCGGATCGAAGAGCGGGACCGGCGACGACGAAAGGTTCCGGACCTCGATGAACTCCGCCGCACCGGCTCGTGGTGCGTAATACACCTCGTTCAGCACCACGGGTCCGATCAATGGCCCGACGTTGGGTTCGCCCAGGGTGTTCCGTGACTGGGCGGGGAAGCGCAACTCGCCGACACTGTTGGTCAGCCGTCCGAAGCTGACCGCGTTCGCCGCGGCGCCGAAGCTGAAGCCGTCGCTGAATCCCGTGAGCTTCCCGGCCGCGTCGGCGCTGAGGAGCCACACTTCCTCCCCATAGGAACTGAAACTGAAACTGGCCGGGGCATTGGTCGGGCGGTTGAAATCCAATTCACTCAATGCCAGGAACCCGCGGGCAGGAATCATCCGGCCGGCAGGGATGCGGAGCTTCTCCGGTTGGGCGCGGTCATCGCTGAGCCACCAGCCCCCGACATCCACCGCGATGTCGTTGGGGTTATGGAGTTCGATGGCGTCCACGAGAGGAGGGTCCGTGTGCGTGAGCACCTCGTTAACCACCACCGGGAGGAACCCCGGGGTGCTGTCATTGGCTCCCGGCGAGCCTCCGACGCGCCCGCTGGCGCGCCAGTTCACCGGGTTGTCGGGCGCCGGGTTCGCGTCGGACAGCATGGGTACCAGCGAGAACCCCTCGCCGTCGGCGAGTTGCGGCCAGGGCGGGCGGGTGCCGAAGCTCACGCTGAAGAGCGGAGTACCCACCGCGTGGGCGAGACTGAGGCGTTCACCACCGTTGGAAAGCCTGCCCGCGTAAACTCCGGCCGGCTGCACCCCGGGGTATCGCTGGGCGAAGGCCTCGGCGTTGCCGACGAGGACCGCGAAGGCCCCCGGTGCGAGCCGGGTCCCGTTCGGGAACCGGAAGCTGATCCCGTTCGTGAACTGCACACCGCTCAGGTCGAGGGTCTGCCGGCCCACGTTCTTGAGCTCCACGAACTCGAAGTCGTCACCGTCGCGATCCGCCGAGGGCACGGGATGGTAGTGGATCTCGGTGACGTGGAGTTCGGTGAAGGTCTGCGCGACGGTGAACTCCGCCTCGGTCAGCGCGCTCCACTCGCCATTGCTGTAGACCCGGGCCCGGACGAGCGTGGACTCGTTCAAGCGGACGGGGTTCTGGTACGGAATCGCGGCGGTGGAGACCGAGCCGCCGGGTCGCCGGGGGTCCGAGCCATCGAGGGTGAAATAGACCGTCGCACCGGCCGGCGCCATGAGCAGCGCGAAGCCTGCATGGATGACCCCGCCGAACTGGTTGAACTGCGGAGCTGACAGCCCTGGAAACAATCCGTCATTGCGCAACTGGGTGAGCAGGATGTCGGTGCGCCGGCTGAGGTAGTCGAGGTTTTGGTTGACGGCCGCGACCCAGTGCACGTCGCGCGTGAAGGGGGTCGAGCGTTTTGCGTCGCCCCAGCGCGCGGATTCCGCCACCACGGCGCGGTCGATCTCGTTCTTGCGGACCAGGTACAACTCCCGCGCCTTCGCCGGGGTCAAAACGCCGTTGTTGAAGAGGTGACGCTGGATCCGGTCCCGGATGAGGATCTTGAACTCCTGGCTGGCCTGCAGGCGCTGCCAGAGCCACTGCGGGCTGCTCTTGGTGACCGAACCGTCACCCGCCGGGTACGGGCCGGTCCGGTCCTCGTTCAGGTTCAGCAGCGTGTGCTCGGCGTCATGGACGAAGAACTGGAAGCCACGGTCCGCTCGCACGCGGTTCCACACCCCGAAGAAATTGTTGGGGCTCTGGTTGCCCAGGAAATTGGAGATCGGCGCATCCAGGTTCCCGCCGTAGAGGATGACCAGCATGTAGTCGATCAGGTTGACCGGGTCGACATAGACGGGGTAGGCCGGGTTCCGCGTGCCGTCGGGGTCCTGCCCGAGCAGGCGCCGGTAAACCGTGTCGCTCACGCCCGCCTTCACGAGGTTGTAGAGCTGGGTCCAGCCCGCCATGGTGCCGTCGGTGGCCTGCACGGTATACGGGCCCGCCTCGACCTTGATGACGTCGTACTCCTCCTTCGCTCCGCCGAGGTAGGCCTCGCTGTAGCTCGCCTCCGGCCGCTCGCAGGTATTGAAGAGACCCCAGTACTGACCGTTGATGTAGAGGTGGTAGAAGTCGCCGCGCTCCCCGGGTTGGCCCATGGCGAGCTGCGCGTCGCGGTTGAACTGGTCGCGCAGGAAGGTCCCCCGCGAATCGTTCTGGAAGCTCCACGAGTAGTTCTGGAAGGTCCGCAGGTCGAAGCCCTCGAATTCCTCGGTCGCCCCCTGCGCGAAGAGCGGGAACCGCAGCTTGGAGGCGCCGTACTCCGGGCGGAAAAAAAATCGGAAGGCGTGCTTGGGGTTGTCCGTGCTCCGGCTGAATCCCCCCCGGATCCGGATGCCCCCGTCGATCTGGAAGCCATCCCGGCCATCGGGGCAGATCAATTCCAGCGAGGTTGGCCGCTCCCAGGCCCGCCCGTCCTGACCCGGATTGGCGTAGATGCCGCGCGATGAATCGAACAGGTCCGGGAGATGCACGGTCACGCAGAAGGAAGGCAACGTGAGCAGGTCCGCCGGCAGGGTGTCCCGGTAACTGGCGTGGTTCACGATGTCCGGGTCCATCCCGTAGTCGCGGACGTTGGCACCCCAGGAGGCGGGCCAACCGGGCGGGGGAGCCCCCGTCGGCGACTGGCGCACGACATCCTCGGTGAAGAGATAGGAATGGGTGTCGACGTTCGAGGGCAGCCAACCGGCTCGAAAGGCCGCCGCCCGAACCACCGTGGTCCCCGCGATCCTCAGCGACCCGGCCTGCACCAACCCCGCGGTTGCCGTCGGCGGGGTCCCGTTCGTCGTGTAACGAATCTCCACCCCGGGGGTTGCGCAGGTGATCGCCAGGTCGAAGGCCGAGGTGTGAAAACCCCGGTCCACGCTGAATTTCGTGTCGGCCACCCGATCCGCGAACCCGGTCCCGTTCGCCACCGCCGGAGTAGGAGGGCGAAAGAACACGAGATCGCCCGCGCTGCCCGTCCCGTACGAGGTATCCGCCGCCTGGGGAGGGTACTGCGGCGCGAACGCGGTCGCCACGGTCTCCCCGTCCGGCGCCACCAGGGCGAGGTACTCCCCGGCGTCGTTCAACCGGAAGTTCGTGTGCCAACGGGCCCCTGGCACCCGCCGGTCCTTGCCCGAGGCAAACACCACGAGGAACCCGCCAGGGGGAAGATTCGTGCCGGGCAGGCGCCACTTGCCCACCAGGTCCACGTCATCGGTCAGGAACCATCCCTCCGTGCTCAGCGCCGACGCCGAGACGTTGCGGAGCTCGATCCAATCCTCGGCGTCCCCGTTTTCATCCTTCAGCCCGGTGACGTTGTTCGCCAGAAACTCGGACAGAACGAGGGCCGGGACGGCCGCACGGGTGGCAGCCGGGGCGGCCAGAAGGAGCGAAAGCAGGACGGAACGGACCAACAAGTGCATTGCGCACGACCGTAGCACACACCCGTGGACCGCGCACGAGGGCCGTGGTCAGTTCAGCGGAACGCCGCGGCGCAGGTAGGTCGGCTGGTCGAGGTTGTGGCCGCGGCGCACCGTCGGCTCGCATTTCTCGAACCGTCCCGTGGTCACGACCTCGAACGGCAGCGGAACCTGCTGGAGCTTCTTGCGGCCACCCTTCCCGCCCCCTCCCCGCCGCCCAAGCAGCGTGTTGGTCATCTCCGGGGTCAACTCGGGCGGCGGCGGAACGAAGCGCCTGTCCCCGGGCCGCGATCGCGGCTCCGCACCCCGGTCAACCGGCCCGGGGGTGGAGGGGGTGGGGCGCTCCGGGGCGGCATCCTCCTGGGTTTCGTGCACGATGATATGTCGGGTGGAAGCGATGACCGTGACCTTGAGGCGTTCGCCGGCGTCAGCGGCAAGCGAGGCCCCAACCACCACCCGCGCGCCATCGGACAGCCGGATCAACTCGTCCATGATGCGGCGCGTCTCCTTCATGCCGAGATCGCTGCCGGCCGAAAAATTGACCAGGAGCGCCTCCGCCCGCCGGAGGGTCTCGCCTTGGGCGAGCAGTGGGTGCGCCAGGAGTCGCTGCAGCGCAAGTTCGGCCCGGTCAGGGCCCTCGACATCGACCTGGGCGAACGCGCTCTCCAGGTTGGGCCCGCGCAGGACCGAACAGATATCGGCGAAGCTGATGTTGAGCAGACCGGGCCGCGTGAGTTGGGTCCACAGACAGACCACGGCGTCACGGGTGTGCTCACGGCTCGCGCGGAATGCATCCATCAGGGTGGTCCGGTCATCCGAGAGCAGGAGCAATTTCTCGTTGGGCAGGCAAAGCACCCCATCCGCCACGGTCTTCAGCCGGTGCAACCCGTGGAGCGCCTGCTGTTGTCGACGCGAACCCTCGCAGTCAAAGGGCAGCGTGACGAAGGCGAACACCGAGGCCCCGGACTCGCGGGCGACGCGCGCCACCACCGGCGCGATTCCAGTCCCGCTCCCGCCGCCCAGACCGGCGAGGATGAAGACCGTGGAGTACCCCTGGCAAAGCGCCCGGATGGCTGGCAGTTCCTCATCCGCCGCCGCTTTGGCCAGATCCGGATCGCCCCCGGCGCCAAAGCCCCGGGTCAGGCGCGCCCCGACGAACAGTTGGTCGGGCAATCCCGCGGCCCGCACCGCCGCCGCGTCCCCGTCGATCAGCGCGTAGTCCAAGCCCGGTGCGCCCGTCTCCTGCAACGCCCGGGCCATCTCGAGTCCGGCCCGGCCGACAGCGATGACGCGCGCGATCGCCACGTCGTCGGGGTGCGGAGCCTCAATACCAACCGCTGCAGTCATGGATGGGATGGTGTTCATGCGGGGGCGGGCGGGGGCTCAGATGAGGTTGGCGAGAAAGCGGGCGGGGGCCCAATCCGTGAACCGTCGGAACCGGTTTGCTTCATTTTTTTTTCGCTGCTGGCCGGCTCCGAACTTCACCAGCCCCATCACCGTGGCGAACTCGGGCTGGTCGAGAGAGGACGCCAATCCGCTCAGGCCGGCCGCGTGCCCGGCGAAGGCGGGGAGTTCGAACACGCGTTCCGCGAGTTCCAGGATGCGCGGGACGCGGGCGCCCCCGCCGCAGATCACCACGCCCGAGCGAAGCTGGTTCAGCCATCCGGTCTCCTCCACCTCCTCGCGGATGATCTCGAACATCTCCTGCAGGCGCAGCGACATGATGCAGCGGAGATGCTCGATGTTGATCGGGCGCTCGGGCAGCCCGAGTTCGTTCCCCGGCGTGAAACTCAAGCCCCGGGCTGTCTCGTCGAAGAGCGCGTCCCCGTGGTCCAGCTTCAAGCGCTCCGCACGTCCCTGCGGGACCTTCAACCCGAGGGCGATGTCCTGCGAAACGTGATCCCCCCCCACGGCCAGGACACCGACGTGCTTCACCACCCCGCGATTGTAGACCACATGATCCGTCACCCCCGAGCCCACATCGATGACGAGGGTCCCGAGTTCCTTCTGCTCCGCCGTCAGCACCGCGAGCGAACTGGCCAGGCCGTTGAACACGATATCCTCCACCTCGAGGTGCATCCCCTTGATGAGGCGGATCGCATTCTGGAAGCGGTTCGTGCGGCCATGGATCACGTGCATCTCGACCTCGAGCCGGCTGCCGATCATTCCGATCGGATCCCGAATCTCATCCTGGTCGTCGACACTGAAGTGCTGGCGGATCGCATGAACGACGTAGTCTTCGGACGGGATGTTGATCGCCTTGGCGTTGCGGACCACGTCGTTGACGTCATCCGCCACGATCTCGCGATCCCGCGAGACGATCGGCTGGACGCCGCGGTTGTTGAAGCCGCGGATGTGTCCCCCCGAGACCCCGAGGTAGACCGAACGCACCTCCACGTCCGCAGTGGATTCCACCTCCGCCAGGGCGGCGCGGACGTCCTCCTCGGCGAGGGCCGGTTCGACGATCTCGCCCTTGCGCACGCCTCGTGAAGGGGCTTGTCCGATGCCGATGACGGACAGGGAGCCCTCGGCGGTGAGCTCGCCCACCATGGCGCACACCTTGGAAGTGCCGAGTTCCAGGCCGACGATCAGCGGCCGGCGGTCGAGGAAGCGAAAGTCAAACATGGCGTCTGGCGGGGGGTGGAGGTTTCGCGGAACGCGGTACGACGGGCGCGTTGGTCGAAGGCATCCAAACGGCGGGAACATTGTTCGTGACGGAGAGATCCAGCCGGGCGAGTTCGCGCCCGACCTGGCGCGAATGCTCGTGGATGCTGCGCCAGCGGAGCATCTGGCGCTCGAAGCCATCCACGCCGAAGATCATGCGCGTCCCATGCCGGAGGACACCGGGCAGGACCTCCCTGCTCCGGACGTCCACCTCGTCGAGGTCGACGATCGAGTACATGGCGGAATCCTCGTAGGCCCGGATCAGGGCGAGGGCGGCGGACAGCCCGTTCCTGGAACCGCCGGAGAGCGCTTGTCCGGGCACCACCTCGGTGGGCTCGAGCCCCACCAACCGGGTGAGATGGGCAAAATCCGCCGAGACTCCCGGACGGAGGGACTCCGGCCTGAGG
>JBBQML010000169.1:0-7927 GCA_038328885.1 Verrucomicrobiota bacterium
TAAGGCACAGCAGTCGATTTCTTTCCCGATTGTTCCCGACAAGTCAGCGGGCGAGTCGTCAATCATTCTCGAAGCGACAGCGACTTCAGGTCTGCCGGTTGTTTTTGAAGTCCTCAACGGCCCGGCTGTTCTCGATGGAGATGCTTTAGATCTGGTGGGTGCTGGCACTGTGACAGTCAGTGCGTGGCAAGCCGGAGACACGAACTATCTTGCGGCAGCGCCGGTGCGACGCACCTTCAAGGTGATTAAGATTCCACAGACAATTAGCTTCGGCGGTTTAAGCTGGCAGATCCTCGGTGACGCCCCGTTCCCACTCGTGGCCACGACGAGCAGCGGCTTGCCCGTGAGTTTCCGAATACTGTCCGGCCCTGCACTGTTGAGCGGTAACATTGTCACGGTGACGGGCTCGGGGACGGTGATCGTGCGAGCGACGCAGTTGGGGAACGCCGTGCATGCGTCGGCGGCGGATGTGGACCAGTCATTCATGGTGGCGCTTGGCCTCAACCTGATCACGGATGCGGGTCTAGACGCCGACGGGACGTTCCGCTTCACGTTTATGGGCGAGTTCGGCCGGCAGTATGTGATCGAGCTTTCGACGGATCTGTCGAACTGGGCACCCGTCGCTACCAACACAGTGGACGCCCTCGGCAATCTGCAATTCAAGGACGCCGCAGCAATGAACCGCCCGCCATCGTTCTTCCGAGTGGTATCGCAATAGCGGGACGAAAATGGGGGAGGGATCCGCCCAGCGTCGCGCTTGGGCCCTTTGGCCGACCTTTCGGGGAGCCATCGCGAAGGTTTCACCTCGACTTGAACCTGGAACTCGTCAGGCCTCGGCGGGGCCAAATTATTTGGCGATTATTTGGAAACGCGCCCCAGTGCACCAGAGCGCGCCAGAGTGCGCCCAAAATCCAGAAGTTTTCAGGAAGCGTGCCAGAGAAACGAAGAAGCCGCTGGAGGCCAGCGGCTTAAGTCGTTGCGGTGCAACGGAAATTGGTTGCGGGGATAGGATTTGAACCTATGACCTTCAGGTTATGAGCCTGACGAGCTACCGGGCTGCTCCACCCCGCGGTCAACGCCACCAATATGCCGAGCCGGCTCGTTTCCACGCAAGTGCCTTTCCCGATTCTTTTCTGTCGGTTCCCTCATCCCCCCTCCCCACACCCCCTCCCCACACCCCCTTGGCCGCTACCCCGGCCGAACGCCCCGAGGACCGCCCGTGCCACGGGCCTCTCCCGATGGCTGCCGGCGTACCACCGCCCGGCGCCTTTCAAGGCGACACCGCGGGTTCCCAGCGGCAGTTCACCGTCACGGCACTCACCAAGCGCCGCAGGTAATCCGTGCGCGGGATCCGCACCGCCCCAAGCAAACCGGTGATCTCCGTCACCATCTGCACGTCGAACAACACGAATCCCTGGGCCACCAGGTGCTCGTGGAGATGCACCAGCGCGACTTTCGAGGCATCGCTCTCCCGGTGGAACATGGATTCGCCAGCAAACAACCCACCCAGCACGACCCCATAGATGCCCCCAACAAGGTGCCCCTCGCGCCAGCATTCCACGCTGTGGGCATGACCCAGGCGGTGCAACCGGTCGTAGGCCTCGATGAATTCTTCGGTGATCCAGCGACCCGGCCGCGGTGCCTGCGCACATCCCTCGATCACCCGGCGAAAGGCCTGGTCCCGGGTCACCCGGAAACGCTGCTGACGCAGCGTGCGGCGAAGGCTCCTGGAAATGTGAAGGCTCCCGAGTTCGAACACCCCGCGCGGGTCGGGCGACCACCAGGTCACGGGCCGAACGGTCCACGGGAACAGGCCCCGCCGATAGGCCAGGAGCAACCGCTCGGGCGCCAGATCCCCGCCCACCGCCACCAAGCCCTCGTCGGTTGCCTGCGCGGGGTCAGGGAACTGCAGCCCAGGACCGAGAAGTGTGGGGTAGCGCGCCATGTGAATCCCCCGGGCAACAGCCACGGACGCGGTAAGGCGATCCAACCTTCAGGGCTCACCAGCGCCGCCCGCCCCGGAACCCGGTTCGGGATCAGGCAACGGGCGAGGGCCGGGCGCCACGTCATTGCCGAAGTCCAGGGCGTGGATCAGTGCCATCTGGAACTGCCCGGCCAGCGTCATGATGGCGAACATCGGCACATCCCCCGGGGCGTCGGCGAGGGATTCGTCGGCGATTTCCTCCGGGCAACCGAGCCGGGTCCAGGCGCTCACGCGCAACTCATTGAGGACCTGGAGCAGGCGCTCGACGTCGGCGGACGCGAGAATCAACCGCCAGCCCTGGGTCGTCCGCCGGATTGCTTCGCCGTCGCTCAGATGGATTCGGAGCCAACCGCCGAGTTCGAGGTGCTGCTCGCGCAAGGCCTCGTGGAGGAGGCTCTCGCCGTCGGCGTACATCCCCGGGTGTTCCCGTGAGAGTGAAGGCCGAGGGTCCCGCTGCAGCGGGTAGAAGCTGAGGAGGCGCTCCAGGAAGGTCTTCTCCCGGCCGGAAAGGCTGAAGACCAGCCGCTCCGGGGTGCGCTCGAGGAGTTTCATGGACACTTCTCCATCGTGGCCTGCAGGCGATAGCCCTGCAGTTGGTGGACGTAGTACTCCGCCTTCTCGAAGCCCTCCGTGGCGACCACGCTGCGCCCCTTTTGGTGCACCTCGAGCATGTGGGTCTCGGCCTTCTTCCGGTTCCAGGAAAAGACCTTCATGAACACGTGGGTGACGTAGTCCATGAAGTTCACCGGATCGTTCCACACGACCACCAGGTAACCCGAGTCGAGTTGCGCGCGTTCGTCCGTCTTCGTCTCGGTCACCTTGCCTGGTGCCACGGTTGGCTCCGCCGTCTCAGCCATGGCGCCAGCGTAGGCTGGGGTCGCGGTGCCGGCAAGGTGGCGGTCCCGACGGTTGTCCCCGCGGTTGTCCCCGCGGTTGTCTCGGAGCGGGGTCAAGGGCCGGACGGTCCCGGGCATCCCGTGGAAGGTCATCCGTGGTGGGGCGGCCGGGTCTGGGTGGACCGGACGCGATCGAGTTCGGCTCGCTCCACCGACTCGGCGATCCGCCGAATCTGGACCTGCAGGCGGGCAAGCGACTTTCCCTGCTCGATGAGGACCTCGTTGAGGTCCTCGTTCTGCCGCTCCACGTGGGCGAGGTGCGCCTCGAGGCGCTCGAGGCGCTGTTCTGGGTCCGGGCTCATCCCAGGGGGAGGGTCCGCGCCTGGCGCCGCTCGAAACCAAGGCTGTGCGTGTACCCGCAGTCGCGGGCCAGGGCGACGGCTGCGGCGAAATCCATCGCCACCTCGTCCGGCTTATGGGCGTCGGACCCGAAGGTCAACGCCACGCCGCGGGCCGAGGCGAGGCGGAGAAAGGCGGGGCTGGGGTACATCTCCCGGCAGTCCTTGCGCAACCCGGCCGTGTTGATCTCGATAGCCACGCCATGGTGCGCGGCGGTGTCGAGGAATCGTTCGAAGAGGGGCGTGCAATCGCGGGTCGGCATGAACCGGAACTTCTTCGGCAGGTCGGGGTGCCCGATGATCTGGAAGAGTCCGCTCGCGGCGGCGGCAGTCAACCGCTCGAAGTATTCGCTCCACACGTCGAAGGCGTCCCGCGAACGCCAGTGCTCCAGCTTGGCCGGGTTGTCGATGTCCCAGCCGTTCTCGACGTAGTGCACGGAGCCGATGAAGTAGTCCCAGTCATGGCGTGCGGCGAGGCCGCGGATCCAGTCCTCGGCCCCCGGCAGGTAGTCCACCTCCAGCGCCGCCCGGATGGCCAACTGCGGGTACCTGGTACGCGCCTCCTCCAGCCCGGCGAGGTACTCGTCCAGCTTTGAGAGGTACATGCGCCATTGGTCGAAGTCGTCATGGGGCATGGGGTTGTGTTCCGAGACACCAATCTCGGTCAGTCCCACTTCTACCGCCCGGCGGGCGAGGTCCAGCGGCACGCCCTCCGCGTGGTGGCAGAGGTGCGTATGCATATGGTAGTCGGGCGGCAGCGGCACGCGCCAAGGGTAGGCGGCCCGGCGCCCGTGTCGAGGCGGCGCGCTGGGGACCGGGCACTGGCGGCCGGCGCCGGTTGCCAGCCGGGGCCAGCGTCACGCACAATAAGCGCGTGCACGCTTTCGCCGCCCTCACCGCGCTCGTCCTCGCGCTGCTCGCCTTCACGGGCTGCGAACGCACCCCCACCCCGGCTGCCGGCTCCGGGTCCGGAGCGCTGTCGGCCCCCACGCCTGCCCCCCCCCCGGCGGGGGGGAATCCCGCCGAGGCCTGGCTCAACAACGGGCGCCCCCAGGGCGGGTTGCCGCGACTCAAGCTGTACCTCGGAGCCCAGGAACTGAACGCCGAACTAGCCTTGTCCACCGAGGCGATCCAGAAGGGGATGATGTGGCGCACCAACGTGCCGGACACCGACGGCATGTTGTTCGTGTTCGGGCGCGCCCACCAGACGGGGTTCTGGATGAAGAACGTGCCAATCGACATCGACGTGGCCTACCTCGACCCGGAGGGCGCGATCCTCGAGATCCACCGGCTCGAGCGGCAGAACACCAACCCGGTGGTCGCGAAGACGGCAAACGTCCAGTACGCCCTGGAAACGGCGGTCGGCTGGTTCGAACGGAAGGGCGTGGGCGTGAAAGCCGTGGTCCGAACCGAACGCGGTTCACTGCCGGAGACTTTCTTCGGAGGCCGGACCGGGCGCTGAAACCGCGCCGTACGGAAGAGGATGAACAAGCAGAGCGTCTCACGCGGAGAGCGCTGGGATCGCGGAGAAGGCAGGACCTGGAAGGGGAACTGAGTTCCCCTTCCCTCCCGCCTCTCATCAACCCCGCCCCTCCGCGTCCTCTGCGCCGCGTGAGGCCTGCCTTCTCGGACACCGCGGGGCGAAGTTCCCCCATGCAGTTCCCGGGCTCGCCAGGTTCCGGTGATGACGCTACAGTGATGCCCCGTTCGATCTCCCATGCGCATCCTCGCCCTCGATCATGGAACCGTCCGCATCGGCGTCGCCGTCAGCGACGAGCTCGGGATGCTGGCGCACCCGATGGAGTTCCTGCCCGCGGAGCCGGTGGGCCCGTTCCTGGACAAACTCAAGCAACTGATCCAGGCCCGCGAGATTGCCATGATCCTCGTGGGGCTGCCGCGCAACATGAACGGCACCTATGGGCCGGCGGTGCAGAAAGTGGAAGCTTTCGTGCACTTGTTGAAGGAAACCATCCCCATTCCCATCAAGACGTGGGATGAGCGGCTGACTTCCATGCAGGCCCACCGGATGCTCGCCGAGACGGGAAAGCGCTCGAAGGAGCGGCGTGGGCGGGTGGATTCGTCGGCCGCTGCGGTCCTGCTGCAAAGCTACCTGGACGCCCAGGCTTCGGGGGCGGTCGGGCCGTTCGATCCCCTCCCACGCTGAGCCTGGGCGAACGCCCCGTCGCCCCAGCGCGCTCCTGCCCGGATGAAGCCCGTCCGCCTACGCCTGCGAATCGCCTACGACGGCACGAGGTATCAGGGCTGGCAGCGGCAGAAGGTCGGAAAGGGCATCCAGGAACTGGTCGAGAAGGCCCTGCATCACCTCTTCCCCGGCGCCGGCCCCCTCCACGGCTCCAGTCGTACCGACACCGGAGTCCATGCGCTGGGCCTGGTCGGGCACGTGGACGTGCCGGCGGACCAATGGCGCATGACCGCCCAGAAGCTGGTGCTGGCCCTCAACGCCCACCTGCCGGAGGACATCCGAGTCGTGGCTGCGGCCCGCGCCCGCGCCACCTTCCACGCTCGCTTCGACGCGGGCGGAAAGCAGTACCGCTATATGGTCTGGAACGCGGCGGCGATGAATCCCCTGCTCCGGCACACCGCGTGGCACGTGCCCCGCCCTCTCGACCTGGCGAGCATGCGGGACGCGGCGCAGCGGTTTGTGGGGCGACATGATTTCGCCTCCTTCACCGCGAATCCCGGGTACGCGCGAGCCAGCACGACCCGGACCCTCACCCGCTGCGATGTCCGACGTCGCGGGCCCGAGATCACGCTCGTGATCGAGGGGGATGGGTTCCTCTACAAGATGTGCCGGGGTCTGGCCGGGACCATCGTCCAGGCCGGACTTGGAAAGATCGCGCCGGCGGCCATTGGAGAGATCCTGGCCGGGCGGGATCGCCGGCTAGCCGGGGTCACCGCGCCGGCCCACGGACTCGTGCTGGCCAAAGTTTTCTACCCGCCCAGACCGGTGGCTCAGCGCGGGGCGGACCCCTCGAATGCGGCCTTTCCGGCCCCCGAATGAGCGCGTCGCCGCCCACACCCCTGCACGTGGTGCTGGTCGAACCGGAGATCCCGCCCAACACCGGGAATGTTGCCCGCCTGTGCGCGGCCACCCGGACTGTGCTGCACCTGGTCGAGCCGCTGGGGTTTCGGCTGGACGACCGCACCCTGCGCCGCGCCGGGATGGACTACTGGGCGCACGTTGACTGGCGCCGCTGGGCCTCGTGGTCCTCGTTCATCGCGGCGGCGGGTCCGGAACGCCGTCTCTGGTTCATCGAAGCGGGCGGACCCAGGCGCTACGACGAGGCCATGTTCCAGCCCGGGGACGCGCTGGTCTTTGGCCGCGAGACCGCCGGGCTGCCCCTGGTCCTGCTGGGAGAGAACCGGGACCGCTGGCTTCGCATCCCGATGTTCCACCCGGGCGCGCGGTCGTTGAACCTGGCGAATTGCGTGTCCCTCGTGGTGTACGAGGCGCTGCGCCAGTTCGGGTTCCCCGGCGAGAGCCCACCCCAGGGGTGAAGGGGAATCCGTCGGGCGGACGGTTGGAGCGGGGGCAGCCCCGAGGGCGAGGGCTCCGACGGCCGTTTCCCGGGTCACCCGGTCTTGCGCGCCATACGGGACTGGCGCCAGCGGTCGAGGCCCACGGCGAGCACGATCACGATGCCGATGATGATTTCCTGCATGTAGGTCGGCCAGCCCATCTGGTTGGAGCCATTCCGCAGGACCGCCATCATGAAGGCCCCGATCATCGAGCCCATGATGCTGCCCGTGCCGCCGCTCAGGCTGGCGCCACCGATGACCACCGCCGCGATGATGTCGAGTTCGAGCCCGATGGCGACGGACGGATCGCCCTGGGTGAGGCGCGAGAACTGCATGAGCCCGGACAGGCCGAAGAACAGGCCGGCCATCGCGTAGATGAGGATCTTCTGGCGCGGGACCCGGATGCCGCAGAGGCGGGCGGTCGCCTCGTTCGAGCCGATCGCGAAGATGTACCGACCGAACACCGTCTGGCGCAGGACCACCGCCATGACGATCGCCAGGGCCATGGCCACCCACACGCCGATGGGAAGGGGCAGCAGCCGGTGCGGCTCGCTGAGCGCCATCAGGCTGTTCACTGGTGAAGGAGGGGGATTGACCGTCTGGTTGCTGCCGAGCCACTTGGCCAATCCGCGCACCACGCCCATCATGCCCAGGGTCACGATGAACGGCATCATGCGGAACACGGCGACGATCGCGCCGTTGACCAGGCCGACCAGACCGCCGACGAGCACGGTGGTCACCACCACGGTCGCGGGGGAGCACCCTATCAGGACCAGCTTGGCCGCCACCACGCAGGTGAGGGCGACGACAGAGCCGACGCTGAGGTCGATCCCTCCACCCACGATGATCAGCGTCATGCCGAGCGCGCCGATGGCCACGATGACCGTCTGGGTGAGGACGATCTTGAAATTCCCGCCGGTCAGGAAGAACGGGCGCACCTCGTTGCTCAGCGAGAAGAGACCGATGACGAAGAGGAGGCCGATCAGCGGGCCGAGAGTCGATACGAGTCGGGAAACGCGGTTGCTCATGGAGGGCGGAAACGGGATCAGAGGACGGGCGCCTGGCCGACGGCGGCGGCCATGATGGAATGCTCGGTCCAGAGCTCGACCGGGCGCAGGTCGACCAGGGAGCCCCGGCACATGACCCCGACGGTGTCGCAGACCCCGAGC
>JBBQML010000170.1:0-7925 GCA_038328885.1 Verrucomicrobiota bacterium
GGTCAGGAAGGTGGTGCGATAGGGTTCCGTCGAGGGGCCTTTCGCCGACAGGATCAGCATCGGTCCCGCCTCGAGCGAGCGGAACGCCGGCGCACACAACCCCACCAAGTCACCCGAAACGGGCAGGCGTGAAGAGGCAGCCGTCTCGGAGACCCTCTGCACGGCGGACCAGGCATCGCCAAGACGGACTAGAAACGCCGTGCCCCGCCGGCGACCGTGGAACCACCGGGGGTTCTGAGGATCCGCGTCGAGGCGGGTTCCCGGGGCGAACTGCCAGCAGACCTGGAAGCCTTGCCCTCCGGTGGTGGCGGGAAACCCGAACCGATCGTCGACCTGCCAGCCATCGCCCCCCTCACCCGATAAGCGTCGCACCTCCCGATGCGCGGTGCCGTGGGGCAACGTCAGCGAACCGGCCAGGGCGGTGATATCCACCACGCTCCACTCGGGCTGGGCGTGGGCCTCGCCCCAGAGGAAGGGCCCGACGCGGCGCGGAAAGTCCTGGCCCGGGACATGCGGCCCGTTGTGGGCCGCCCAGGAGGCCAACCAGGCTCGCAACCGGACGTCGCCGTAATAGGCACCGGTGCCCGGATCGATCACCAGCGCCGTGCCGTCGAGCCAGAGCGAGAGGTGCAGTGCATCCAGATGGCCATGGGACGCCGTCTTCAGGTACCCTAGGGGTGACAGATCCCAGCGCACCTGCCAGGCCCCGAGCCAGCAGACCGCCTGTCCGGATTCTGGAAACACCATCCAGCCCTCCGCGGGACGGATGCAGGCCGACGGATCCACCGGAGGCGGAGGGTCCCCGAGCCACCAGCGCAAGGTCGGACTCCCGGCGGGGTCGGCCATCCACTCGAGCCACTCCGTGCCCGCCCGGGCCTCGTTCTCCGCCAGGGGCACAACTGTCGCGCTGTCCGAGTCCCCGTAGTCCCAGGGCTCCTTCGTGGCTTGGATCGCGACAAAAAAGTCCGCCGCGCGGCGCAGGCGTTCCTCCACCGCCGTGCTGAGCGTGCGCCCGGCGGCCCGCAGTGCGTTGCGCGCGTGCCAGCAGAGCTCCCAGGAAAACAGGTGGTAGTTCAGGGCCTGCTCGCGATGGCACCCGTCGGAGGCGAATTGGGCGAGCACCTCCGCCTCCCAGATCTTGTGGAGTTCGCCCTGGGAAGCGCCCCAGCGCTCGAGCGCCGGCCAACGCGCGGTCGCGACGATCAGGCCCGCGAGTTCGCCGAGGAGATGGTTGTTCGCCGAAGTGCCATACGAACGATGCCGCCAGGCGTACCAGACGTGCGGCGCCAGCAACCGCTCCCGCACCCGCTCCCAGGCCGCGCGATCCACCCCCTCGTCCACCGCCCCCAGCAGGGCGTCCACCCAGGCCAGGTTCACCAGGCGGATGCCGACCTCCAGGGCGCTGGTCCAGTTCCAGCCGATGTAAGGGGGATTCTGGCGACGCCAGTGCTCCAGCCAGGCCACCACCTTCCCCGCCGCCGCGGGATCGGCGTTGACCCAGGCCGCCTGCGCGAGCCGCACCAGCGGATGCCAGCGACTCAATTCCCAGATGAGCTTGATGTCACAACCCACCGGCAGTTCCCGGTGATTGACGCGGAACCCCGGTCGGGTCGTGGTGACGTCACGCCGGACCGCGTAGTCCGTGAACCATTGCGGCGGGTCATCGACGTACATCAGCAGGTGACCGAACGCCCGCCAGCGCCCCCCGAGGATGTCCGCGGCGTCCTGTCGGAGGGTCTCCCCGAAGCCCTCCGGCACCGTGTCCCGCGCCGGAAGCACCGGCCAGGCACCGGCCGCCGGAGGTCCCGCCGGGGAGGGGCGGAAATCGGGTGGACGCCGGGCGTCGGCCCGCTGGCGCAACCGCTGGGCGATCCGCTGTCGCAACTCGGCGCCCTTCATGGCGCGCAGTCGATGCCAGTACCACTGGAGCCCGTGACTCATCTGGCCCGACGTTGGCGGAGGGCCGCCCCGGGTGTCGAGAAGGGGGCATGGTTGACATCAATTTCGCGCTCTCGCTAGATTACCGGGTCATTGGAACGGGATGATCGCTCACCTCGGCCAACAGGTGCTGGTCCTCAACCGGCTGTGGCAGGCGGTCAACGTCTGCTCGGTGCGGCGCGCGGTCACTCTCCTCTTCCAAGGCCAGGCGCAGGTCGTGCTCGACGCCGGCGACGGCTCCTTCAACACCTACGGCTTTCGTGAGTGGCGGGATCTCTCGGAGAATCAGCCCCATCCGGAGAGCATCCATACGATCTCCTTCAAGATCCGCGTGCCCCGCGTGATCCTGCTCATGGTTTTTGACGAATTGCCGGCCAAGGAGGTGAAGTTCACGCGGCATAACATCTTCGAGCGCGACAAGAACACCTGCCAGTACTGCGGCCGGGTGTTCGACCGCAAGGACCTCAATCTCGATCACGTGGTGCCCCGCGACCGCGGCGGGCCGACCAACTGGGAGAACATTGTCTGCTCCTGCATCCCCTGTAACACCCGCAAAGGCAACCGCACCCCACCCGAGGCCGGCCTGCGCCTCGTCCGCCGCCCCCGCCGTCCGAAATGGCGCCCCTTTCTGCATGTCCAGATCGGCGTCCCCGCCCATCACCAGTGGCGCCATTTCATCGATCTCGCCTATTGGAATGTGGAGCTCGGCGAGGAAGTCGAGTAGCTCCCCTCTCAATGCTCGGCATCCGCGGTCTCGAGCACCTTCAGGATCCGGCTGAACGAGTTCCTCAGTTCCGCGTAGTCACGCACGTCCACGGTGTATCTACCCCCCAGGTTCCGTCGCGAGGTCACATGGCCGTCCGCGTACAGAATGCTCGCGGTCCGCTCACGGTGATGGGTGCGCGGACGCACGTTGTAGGTTGCGAGTTCGGGCGGACAGAGAAAGAGGGTGTCGATGGCCAGAGCGCGGATCGGCTCCCCTTGCCGGTTCTGCCCGAGGTTGTCGAGGTGGAGGTTCTCCGGTGCGTTGGTCGGGGTGAAGAAGAGTTCGGTGACGCCCGCGTGACGGTAGTAGTAGCTTCCCTGCGCCTGGCTCCTCCCCACCTTCGCCAACTCAGCGCCCGCATCCACCGGCTGATCACTCCCCGGACAGAAAAACACCCGGGTCGTCGTCACCAGGTAGTCCCGGAGCAGCAGACCCAATCCCACCGGAGCCCCCGTCCGCAGGGACAACAGGCTCGTGGGGGCACCGGTCGATGGATACAGATCCGCCGGGCTGGTGAATGGGGGCGCCACCGGACCATACGGAATCCGGCCGTCCTGCTCTCCCGCATACGTATGAATCGCGATCCCCAACTGGCGGAGGTTCGACAGGCACGCCGCCCGGCGCCCGTTGTCCTTCGCCCTCGTCAGCGCCGGCAGCAACAGCGACGCCAGGAGGGCGATGATCGCGATCACCACCAGCAACTCCACCAGGGTGAAGGCCCGGAAATCAGCCCCAGTCACCCCCACCGGCCGGCTCGGACGAGGCAGTGCCATGCTCACCCATCCACCTGGGACCCTCAGGGGAGTTGTCGGACCTGGTAGAAGCGCCGCGCAAGCCCCGGGGCCGGGTCCACGAAACGCAGCCGACCGGAGACGTTGCGAACGATTCCCACGCTCGTCCAGGAGGCGACGGGATCGCCCGGCGAATCGCCGACCAGTACCTCCACGCGCATCCCGGGCTGGCTCTCGATCACGAACCCGAAGGAATCGTCCGTCCAACCCGGACTGGAAAGACGGGGTGCCCAGGACTCCACCAACCGGACCTGGTCGAGGTCCCAGTACCCGCCCCCCAGGTCCGGAGCCACGGTCGAGCGAAACTCGATCCCCAGAGGGCGCCCCGCCCAGGGATCCCCGTCGTTCACCACGGGAACAGCCACCGCATAGTCGACGAGCCGGTTGCGGCTGGGGAACTCGGTCGGGGTGTGGGTCACCACCGTGACGGCGACCGGCACCCGCTCGCCCGCCGGATCCCGGTAGTAGACCCGCAGTTCGAGGGTCACGCCGTTCGACATCCCCCCGCCCCCGCCCAGCACCCCGGCGGTGAGGCCATACGAGCGCCCCGGCTCAAACCGCACCTCGAGGCCCGTGTCCGGGACCGACTCGGCATCCTGGAAGACCGAGACCTCCGGCAAAGCGAAGAGAAACAGCCCCTGGTTGAGGTCCAGGTTCTCGACGTGATCAACGCTCCCGACCGCCGTGTTGAGGAAGACCCCCGTCAACTGTTCCCACAAATACCCACCGCTCTCGTCGTACCAGGCAGGCTTCGGCGACTTCTGCCAGACCTCGATGCGAGGATCGGCAAAGACCGTGGCCGGCCCCTCGAACGACCCGTTCGGCACCTCGATCGCTTCCTCCAACCTCACGTGGTCGATGTCCCAGTAGCCACCCGCCAGTTCGGGGGCCACTGTCGAAAGGAACTGAACCGCCACCGGCGCTCCGGCCCAGGGGTCCGTCGACCGGACCGCGGGCACCCGGACCTCGTAGTCGGTCAGGCGGCTGCGGCTGGGGAAGGCTGCGGGTGTATTGGTTACCACGGTGGAGGCGACCATCACCCGGTTGCTGGTCGCGTCCCGGTACTGAAGTCTCAACTCAGCAGTCACGCCGTTCGACATCCCGCCACCTCCACCAAGAACCCCCACCGTCAGCCGGTACGAACGCCCCACCTGGTAGCGCACGGCCCCGCCCGAACTGGCTGCCCCCTGGATCAGTTCCTGATGGAGCGCCACCTCCGGTAGTGCGAACAGGAACGCCGCCTGCGGCCCGTCGAGATTCTCAATGTGGTCGCCGCTTCCCGGGGCGGTGTTCAGGAAGACCCCCGACAACTGGTCCCAGACAGCGCCGCCAGACTCGTCATACCATGCCGGCTTGGGGGACTTCTGCCAGGCGTCGATGCGTGGATCAGCGAAAACCGTGGCCGGCTCCTCGAAGGAGGCATTCGCGACGGGCACCGACCCCGCCCGAGCCCAGGAGAGTCCGCCAAGCGCCAGCAAGGTCAGCCCCAGGACGCGGGTGATGCGGCCCACCGGGGGAAGGGCTGGAGACGAGGTGAGGCGCGATACGGTCGAAATCTGTTTCATGCCGGGCAGAGGGCTGCTTCGCAGTTGGTGGACGGTCGATGGTTTTCTGGGTCGCGGTGGAACGGCTGTCCCGACACCCGGACCTCCGAGGCACGGGCGCCGCAACCCAACTCGCCCGGCAGCGAAGCACGCTTCCCCCGATTGCGCAAACCCACGCGCACCAGGTGAGCCCGTGTCGGTGCCTCCAGAGGTCGGCGCACTCGGACACCGCCCCGCGCGACGGGTTCGCGCCGGGCTTGCGCCTGGGGCGGGAGCTGCGACCAAGCTCTCGCCCGATGCGCACGCCCAGGATGCCGCCGGGAGCAGGAGGCCAGCCACCCGGCGAGCGCCGAGCGAAGACTGCAAGGTTCAGCGGCGGCCAGACCTGCTTGGCGCTGCTGGCCGCCACCCTGCTTCTGGTCGGTTGCAGCCCCTCCACGTTCCTGGCCCACCGCATGCTGGCAGCGCCCAACCGGGTGCCCGACCTCATCAAGCCCGAGGGTCGGGTATGGCTCCGCTGGCCGGAGGGGGCGCTCGAACGTTTCCCGAGCGGCACAAACATCGTCGGCGCTCCGGCCGTGGGACTGCGGTGGGTCCTCATCGAGCCGGCGGACTTCCACGTTCAACAGACCTCCACCAACGTGGGCTCCGGCCGACGCGCCCACACCGAGTTCACCTTCCGTTGGGACCTGCCGGCCACGGGCCTGCCTCCGGCCCGCACCGCCCTGGGGACCGTGTTCGTCCTCCACGGCTACGGCGTCGACCTGGACTGCCTGTTTCCCTGGGCGATCCACCTCGCCCAGGCAGGCTGGCGCAGCGTGCTCGTGGACTGGCGCGGCCATGGACGCTCCGGAGGACGCACCGTGTCGTTCGGGCTGCGCGAGACCAACGACATCGTGGAGTTGCGCCGCGCCCTCGAACAGGAGGGGCGCGTGAGCGGTCCCTACCTCGCCGCCGGCCATTCCATGGGGGCGGCCCTTGCGCTCCGGTGGGCGACCGTCGACCCCGCCCTCCGTGGCGTCGTGGCCCTGGGGCCGTACGCCCGGCTGGTTCCGGCGGCCGAGCGGCTGCGGGATGATTACGCGCGCTGGGTTCCGCGTGGGTGGGTGCGACGGGCGGCCCAGAAACTGCCGGGATTGCTCGGGGTCGAGCCTTCCGCGCTCGATACGCTGACTTCCATCGAGGGTCGGTCCGTGACCGCCCTCCTGGTGGCCTCGGCGGCGGACGTAATCACCCCGCCGGAGGACTGTGTCCTGCTTGGCGACGCGCTCGGCCCCGGGAGCGGGTTTCTCATCGTGGGCGGGGCCAGCCACGAGACCCTGCCCTACGTGATCGATCAGCATGGCGGACCCGTGTCGCGCTGGATGGCGGGGAGGGTGGGGGCGACCTCGGTGGTCACCGCCGGGGGGACGCACGGGAAGGGCCGCCCGGAGGGCGGCCCTGAAATCGCTTCCGGGAAGGGAGTCAGGCGAGGTGGCACCTGCCGGCGCCATCGTCCGGCGGCTCCTACTTCCGCTCCTCGCCAGGCGCGGCCGCGGGGGCGTTGGCGTTGAGTTGCTTGAGCAGATCCTCGGTGAGGTCGTTCTCGCCGTTGGTGTACAGGACGATGGGAGTCTGGTTGACACTGTCGGCCGCGGTATCGATCACCAGCGTAAAGCCTGCCGTCTTGGCCTTGGAGACCACCGTCTCGCGGATCTCGCGTAGAATCTGGTCGCGCATGCGGCGGCGCTTCTCCATCAGGGTCGCCTCCGATTGCCGCTGGTAGGATTGCACCTGCTGTTCGAGTTGGCGGATCTCGAGGAGCTTGTCCTCGGCGGACTTCTTCCGCTTCTGCTTCTCGTCAGCGGAGACCGCGATGTCGTTGGCGGACTCCACCATGGCCTTGTAGTCCTCGTTGGCCTTCTTGTAGTCCTCCAGCATCCCCTTGGCGGTCTTCTCCAGCGCGGAGGCCTCCTCCTTGATCTTGGTGTCCGCGTCCTTGGTCTTGAAGTAGCCGTCGAACACCTTGCGGAGATCGACGATGCCGACCTTGATCTCGGCGTGGGCGGAGGCGGACGCGACCGCGAGGGCAGCGGCGACCATAATGGCTTTGAACATGGGAGTCTTCATGGGTGGGGAGTGCGGAAGAGCGGAAGTGCGGAAGAGCGGGTTGACGGATGGCACGAACCGGATGGCACGAGCGGGATGGTACGAGCCGGATGGCACAAGCTAGAACTCGCGGGTGTAACCGACGCCAAACTGGAAGCGCCCGCCGCTGGCGTCGTTGTAATCCTCGGCCGTGAGGGGGAAGGCGTAGTCCAGACGGAGAGGACCGATCGGCAGGTTGAGCCGCAAACCGATGCCCCAGTTGTCGTTGTAGAAATTCTTCTGGGTCTCGCGCAACTCGAAGCTGTAGGGGTCGTAGTAGACCATGCCGACATCATAGAACATGGCGAACCGGACGCGTTCAATGATCGGGACGGAGTATTCCAGGGAACCAAACCAATAGGTGCTGCCGCCCACGGGCTCGTTGTTTTCGTCCACCGGGCCGACATCGCGATACTGGTATCCGCGGAGGCTGTACAGGCCGCCAAGGAAGTAGCGGTCGAAGAGGGGCACCCGGGGGCTGCCCCCATAGGCCTCCGAAACCCCGATCCGGCCGATGATTTCGAAAATATGCCCCTCGGCGAAGCCGGGGAGGTACTGGGAGGCACGGAACTCGAGCCGGTAGAAATCGGTGTCCCCGCCCAGCGGACCGCCCGCGACCTCGCCGATCAACTCCAACCGCTGGCCCTTGTTGGGCAAGATCACGCTGTTCCGGGTGTCATAGGCGATGTTGGCCGTCACCTTGGAGACCAGGTAGGTGCCCTCCTCCTGCGCCAACTCCGGCGAGACCGCCGGATTGGC
>JBBQML010000171.1:0-7922 GCA_038328885.1 Verrucomicrobiota bacterium
GGCCATCCGGCTGCTCGACGACGAGGTTGGTTCCGAGGATGTCCGCGGGCATCAGGTCCGGCGTGAACTGGATGCGGCTGAAGGAGAGATCCAGCACCTCGCCGAGAGTACGGACGAGGAGCGTCTTGCCGAGGCCGGGCACCCCCTCGAGCAGCACGTGGCCGCCGCCGAACAGGGCGATCAAGGTGCCGTCGACAATGGCCTCGTGTCCGACGATGACCTTGCCGATTTCGGCGCGGAGGCGGCCGAAGGTCTCCCGGAATCCTGCGATGCGGCCGTCGGTGGACATGGTCAGGGAGCCTAGGTGGGCCGGGCGGATTGGGAAGCCCGCAGGCGGGGGCGCCGGCGCGGCCGGTGCATCCAGAAGTGGTGGGTGACCTGATACCAAAGCGCCGCCTCGCCGGGCTCCTCGGCGCACTCCAAGGCGCGCCGCTCCTCCTGGAGTGCGGCGGCGCGGCCGACCTACTCGAGGTCGTCGAAGTAACCCTTCACCGCCCCTCGATAGGCCCGTGGAACCTGATCCTGGTTGAGGGCGCTCTGGGCCTCGGACTGCGCGGCTTCGACCGCCTGCTGGAAGGGGACCGTACTTTGGCCGACGATGCTCACACCCTTGAGGTTGATACTGGGCATGGGGCCGGGGCTGAACTGTCCGCTCAGCTTGGTGGGCAGGACGTGTTCGGAGAGTTTGGCGGCGCCGCGATCGGTGAGGCCTCGACCGGCCATGTCCGGGCGGTTCACTCCGGAATTGTCCCAGCGCTCGCTGATTTCGGGGTCGGAGAGCCCGGCGGTCTCGTCGGCCCAGGTGCCGACGCCGCGGCCGGGTTTGCCGCCTTTGCTCCAGCCGATGCGGCCGTTGGGATGCTTGCCGCAACCCGTGCAAGCGCCGCCCTGGCATTGGCCAGGCTGCCACATGCGGCCGCTGGCGATGGCCAGTTGGGCCCCCTGGAGGGCGGCCAAGGCTTCGGCGAGCTGCTGCGCGTCCTGCGCCTGCTGCGCCAACTTGCGAAGCTCCGCGGCCGCCGAGGCCAGGTTGCGGGCGGCTTCCCCCTTCTCGCGGGCCTCCAGTTTTGCTCCCGCATCCTTCATCGACTCCGCCACCTGGCGGCCATACTCGCCGGCAGGCGTCAGCGCCCTGGTGACCTCGCCCATCATCGACTCCAGTTGCTGCGGAGTGAGTTCGGCACCCTCGAGCTCCTTCACCATCCGGTCGAGGGTTTCGGCCGCCGCCCTGGCCTGCCCCCGTGCGAGTTGCTCCGCGAGATCCTTGTCCATCTGCTCCATGGCTTTCTGCATCCCAGCGAGGCTCTTCGCAAGGTCACGCAGGTTGTCGAGGTCCTTGCTTGCCGCGCCGAGATCTTTCAGGACCCGGTCGATATCGAGGTTCTGGAGGGCGTCGAGGGCGAGGCCCAGTCCGGTCAGATCGAGGCCCATTTGCTGCGCGCTCTGGGCCAGTTGGATCAAGGCCTGGGCCAGGGCCTGCTGCGCCGCCGCGTCGGGGGGATTACCCTGCATGCCCGCAGCGGCCTGCCGGGCCTGCTGCAACTGACGGGCCAGCTTTTCCAGCGCATCAGGGTCGGTCCCGGGAGACTGCTGGAGCTTGTCGAGTTGCTTCTGCAGGGCGGCGGTCGCGCTGGGGTTCGGGGGAGCGGCGGTGGAGGGGCTTCGAGCGGCCTGTCGCAGCCGCTGCAGGAGGGGCTGGGAGTCGAGACGGCGGCCCTCGTCCTGGAGGCGCTTGGCGGTGTTGACGAGTTCCTGGAGCGCCTCCGCCTTGGTGAGGCGGGCGCTGGCGAGGCGTTCCCCGAGGGCCGCGGTATCCCGCAGGGCCTCCCGGATTGATTCGGGCTGCGGCTCCCGCTGCTTCAGTTCGTGACGGACCAGTTCGGCCATGCGCCTGCCCGTTTCCCGGATGGCATCGGACTCCTTGTGTCGCTGCCGATGCGCGGCGGATCGGTACTCCGGCACGAAGCCGAGCCCGACGACGAGTACCAGCAGGACCGGGGTCCAGCGGGCAAAGGATGACAGGCCGAGGGGGAAGAGTTTGGAAAGGTGCAGGCCGCGGGACGCCACCGCCGCATCGGCAACCACGAGCTGGGTCCAGGCGGAATTGGTCTGCGGCGGGGCCTGGGCGAGTTCGAGGGCGGTGCTGAGGCGCTGATCCAGGTTCTGCCGAGCCTCGATCAGGCGGGCGGCGGCGGGCAGCGTGACGCTGCGCCAGCCGCGGACGAGTGCGCCCAGTCCGGCGCCGAGGAGAGGCAGGATCCACGCGCTCTCGGCGAGGGCGGGAGGGAAGGGGATGACTTTGTAAGCGGCGAGCAGCGCCAGCCAGAGCAACGCGCCGGCGAACAACCCGAACCAGACGCCGTGCAGGGCACGTTCCAGGCGCCGGCGGGTCGCGGCCCGGCGCAGGGTTTCCCGGATGGCGTTGAGTTCTCCCATAGAACGCTGCCAAACTGCGTCCGCCCCGGGCTCTTCGCCAGTGATTTCTGGAGGGCTCAGCGCTCCCCGGCGGGTTTGGTCGGGACCTCCGGCCCTGGGGAGACCGGGAGGAGCCGACGGAGTGCGTGGCGACCGTACCACCAGGCGACCGCGGCAGCGCTCCAGTTGATGACGGCGATGCCGACCCAGATGCCGTGCACGCCCCAGCCGAGCGCAAAGGCGAGCAAGGGGAAGAGAAGCGCGGGCCCGAGGACCTGCCGGTAGAGCCCGAGCCAGAGCCCGAACAGGGGTTGCTTGAGTCCCTGCAGCATGAACACCGTCTGATAGAGCACGACGTAGGAGCCGAGGGTGACCGCCGCGACTCGGAGGTACGCCTGACCGCTGCGGCGTACCTCTTCGTCGGTGGTGAAGACGCCCATGAGGGGCCCGGCAAGGACGAACAGCGCTACCCCGCCGACCGCCATCAAGGTGAGGCCATAGCGCAGCGCGGTGTGCCAGGTTTGTTGGACGCGGCGGGTCTGGCCGGCGCCGAAGTTCTGGCCCGCCAGGGTGAGGGTGGCGATGTTCAGACCGATGGTGGGAAGCAGGATGATTTGCTCGACGCGGGTGGCGATGCCGTAGGCCGCCACGCCCTTCTCGCTGAACCGGCTGACGAACCACGTGATGACGAAGATTCCCAGCGCCACCGTCATCATGTTGAGGCTGGCAGGGAGGCCCTGGGCTGCGATCTCGCGGAAGGCGGCGGCGGAGGGACGCAGGTCGCGGCTCCGGATGCCGGCTCCGAGCGGGGTGGCGAGGAGACGGCGGAGGACGTAGATGGCGCCGCCGATGGTGATCAGCACGGTGGAGAGGGCGATACCCGCGATGCCCAGCGGGGGCACTCCCCCCCCGCCGAAGAGGAGCCAGGGGTCGAGGAACGCGTTGAGGACGCAGCCGACCACGAGCGTGTTGCGGTACGTCCGCGTGTCGCCCTGGGCCTGGAGGCCCCCGTTGAGGACCGACTGCAGCAGGAAGAACACCGAGCCGGCGAGGATGGTGTTCATATAGGCCAGCGACAGGCCGAGGTAACGGTCGGTGGCCCCCAGCAAGCGGAACAACGAAGGGGCCACGAGGAGCCCGAGGCCGGTCACGGCCAGGCCGGCGAACACGCTCATCACCGCGGACTGGGCGGCGTAATGCCGGGCTCGCGACAGATCCCCCCGGCCGAGGGCATTGGCGATGAGCGCGGTGGCGCCCTGGCCCAAGCCGCTGCCGGTGGCGATGAGGATGAAGAAGACGGGGAACGAGAGGGACAACGCGGCTTGAGCCTGGGTGGATATTCTCCCCGCCCACCACGTGTCGACCACGTTGAAGAGCGTGTTGAAGACGAAGCCCACGCTGGCCGGCACCGCCAGGGCCCGGACCAACTTGGGAATCGGGTCCGCGGTGAGGTTCATCCGCCGGCACGCTGGCGCGGGCAGCGATACGGAGCCAGCCGTTTATCGCGAAGGCAAAGCGCCGGTCCCGGCGAACCGGGACCGGCGCCTCCCCGGAGCGGGAGACTGCCTACTTCAGCGGAACGGTCGCGATGGTCTGCAGGATCCGGCTGGCGATCTTGTAGGGGTCGCCGGAGGAGTTCGGGCGGCGATCCTCGAGGTACCCGCGGTACCCGTTGTTGATGAAACTGTGCGGGATGCGGATCGACGCGCCGCGGTTGGCGACGCCGTAGTTGAACTTGTCGATGGACTGGGTCTCGTGGAGGCCGGTCAGGCGGAGGTGGTTGTCGGGGCCGTACACGGCGATGTGTTCGTTGCGGTACTTGTCGAACGCAGCCATGAGCGCTTCGAAGTACTCCTTGCCTCCGACTTCGCGCAGGTGGGTGGTCGAGAAGTTCGAGTGGAACCCGGACCCGTTCCAGTCACCGAGGATCGGCTTGCAGTGGAAGTTGACGTCGATGCCGTACTTCTCACAGAGGCGGATGAGGAAGTAGCGGGCGACCCAGACTTCGTCGGCGGCGCGGCGCGAGCCCTTGCCGAAGATCTGGAACTCCCACTGACCCTTCGCGACCTCGGCATTGATGCCCTCGTGGTTGATGCCGGCGTTCAGGCAGATGTCGAGGTGGGTGTCGACGATCTCGCGGGCGATCTCACCCACGCGGCTGTAACCGACGCTGGTGTAGTACGGACCCTGCGGTTCGGGGAAGCCGCTTTCGGGGAAACCCAGGGGACGACCGTCCTGGTAGAGGAAGTACTCCTGCTCGAAGCCGAACCAAGCCCCGGGATCATCCAGCACGGGTGCGCGGGAGTTGCTCGGGTGCGGGGTGCCATCGGGGAGCATGACTTCGCTCATGACGATGACCCCGTTTGTCCTGGTGCAGTCCGGGAACACGGCGACCGGCTTGAGGATGCAGTCGGAGCTGTGCCCCTCGGCCTGCCGGGTGGAACTGCCGTCGAAGCCCCAGAGGGGAAGCTCCTCCAGCGTCGGAAAGCTGCTGAACTCCTTGACCAGGGTTTTGCCGCGCAGGTTGGCGACGGGTTGGTACCCGTCCAGCCAGAGGTATTCCAGTTTGTACTTCGCCATGTGTTTGAATGCAGGATGTTTCCGTTCAGTCGAGGTGCCTCGAAACTTCCGACGCACCGATGTTCCCACCTCGAAAAATGTGGGCCACCATCGCGGGATCTAGCCCCGTGGTTCATGGGAAGCAGAAATTGCGCCAGCGGGGCGCCCCTTGGATCCTTCCGCCGCCGGACGACAATCGGCCTCGCCGACCGCTGGCGATCGGTGTCCGGAATTGTTCAGGTGGCGCAGATTTGGCCGCCGTGCGTTTTTCTGAGACGGATCACCCGTTACTCGAGGAGGGTCGCCAACTCGAAGTCGATGACGCAGAACCGGCCGTCCGTTTGGCGGTAGGTCACATTCCGCATGTCGGCGTCGTCGTGCCGGACCCCATAGGCCTCGAGTTCGGCGAAAATCTCCCGAGCCCGGGCGTCGTCCAGATGCTCGACCCGGCTGCCGCAATTCGTCGTGGCGATCCGGAGTTTGTCCGGGTCGGCCTCGAGCAACCGGGGTACAAAGGGACACCCGCGGGCCTCGAGGTGCCGCAGAACCCGGACTTCCTGTTCGAACCGGCGTCGTGCGTCCGGCCCGTGGTAGACCTTGAACACGCGCCCGTCGAAGCTCAGATGGACCGTGGACCTGAGGGTGTCCTTGACCTGCAACATGGGGACTTGAAGGCCGGCCGGAAGCCGCTTGCGTTGCGTCGCGTCCCTTCGAGGGCTGGGGGGCGATGCTCCGGGCCTGGGCTGTGCGTGGACGATGCCCGCTCCCCACGTCGCATGCAAAGCCGCTTGTACGGTTTGGCTTCACCGGGCTGCTTGCGTCCACCGGCATGGGTGGCGGAGGCTGGGCGTCGGCGCAGCCAAGTTGCATGTCCCCGCCCGAACGCCTTCGGTGGTCCGGTCGCACTGATCGCGGCCGCGTGCGTCCCAACAACGAGGACTCCTTCCTCGGTCTGCAGTTCGATGCCCATGAGGTGTTCCACCTCGGGAGCGTGGGCGAGGCGTCCTCGCGGGAGATGGACTTCGTGTTCGCGGTGAGTGACGGGATGGGCGGGGCGATGGCCGGCGAGTACGCCAGTCGCATCGCGGTGGAGAAGATCACCACGCTCCTGCCACGGTTGTTCCGCCAGTCCGCCGTGGAGTTGCAGGCCGGTCACGCAAGGGTGCTGACGGAGTTGTTCGTCCAGGTTCATCGCGCTCTGGCGTATGTCGGCAGTCAGTACGAGGAATGCCGCGGGATGGAGGCGACGCTGAGCCTGTGCTGGTTCACCTCGGGGTGGATGTGTTTCGGGCACATCGGGGACAGCCGGATCTATCATCTCCCCGCCGGGCCCGGTGGCCTGAAGCAGCTTAGCGAGGACGACACCCATGTGGGCTGGCTCTACCGCCAGGGGATGATCAACGACCGGGAGGCACGAACCCACCCGCGACGGAACGTCCTGCAAAAGGCGCTGGGTGGCGACAACCGGTACGTCCACCCGCAGGTCGGTCTGGTGCCGTGCGCAGCCGGCGATCTCTTCCTGCTGTGCACCGACGGTCTGGTCGAGGGTCTCTACGATTATCACCTGAGCGAAATGCTGCGGCCGGCACCGGGCGCCGAGCGGTCGGCGCACCCGGCGAATCACCTGGTGGCGGAAGCCCTGGCCAGGGACGGGCGCGACAACCTGACGGCCCTGGTGATCGAAGTGGGTGACTGAAGTGGGCGAGCCACCGGGCCCGGGGGGCAGTCCGTCAGTCCTCTCGGATCACCGGGCGGGTGCGACCCCGCCGACGCAGTTGATCCAGCAGCACGCAGTCTTCGTCGATATCATGGTCGAAGTCCTCCTTCAGGCGGGCGGCGACCGCCTTGCGCCAGTCGTCGGGGAAGATCCCGGTGCCGTGGAGGGCTCCGACGAAGGCGCCGAGCAGTTGGGCGTACGAATCGGTGTCGTGACCCCATTCAAGGCTGAGCTGGAGTGCCGCGAGCGGGTGGTACTCCGCCAGGGCGGCGCAACCGAACACCACGGTGAAGGGCACCTGGGCTTCCCACTTGGTGGTCGAGCGGAACTCCTGCTCCAGGGCGGCGAAGAACCGCGCGGGCCGGCCGGCGGACTCCCGGGCGAGGCGCAGCGCCAGATCCAACCAGCGATCCACGGAGCGGGTCGTCCAGCGGATCCGGGCGTAGCCGAAAGGGTCGGTTTCCCGCAGGACGGTCATGACGCGCATCCAGGCGGGGCCTGGGGCACGGGGATCCACCGGGGTGACCAGAGCCGCGGCCAGGCCGGCGACGAGGGCGGCGTTGAGGTCTTTGCCGAATCCGTTGTCCGCGAATCCCAGGTGGTAGGCCGCGCGGTAGGCGCGCTCCGGTTGCCCGGCAAAGAGCGCGGCCAGCGGAAGCATCGACATCTGGCCGCAGCAGGTGGGCAGCCCTTGCCACAGGCGTGCCGGCGGACGGGCCTTGGTGAGATCGCGGTCCCCGAGGACCCAGCGGGCGGCGAAATGCCATTCCTCCAACCAGTCCGCTGCCAAGGTCGGATAATCCGGGTGACGTCGGATGGCGTCCCGGGAAGGCCAGTCGAGCGTCGCCTGGGCGAGTTCCTCAACCCCGACGGCAATGTCCCTGGCATCCGAGGCACGGAGCGCGTCGAGGAGGATCAGCTTGTGGCGGGTGTCATCGGTCACGGTGCCCGGCTCGGAGTTCTGGTTCCAGGGTCCGTACGACTCCGGTTGGGGGCGCAGGTCGTGGTAGGGGCGCAGTCGGAGTCGGGCCGCTGCGGCGTTGCGGGCCGGGGCATCGAGCGTCTCCTCGTCCAGCCATGCCTTGGGTGGATCGGGCAGGCGCTGGACGGCTTCGCGGGGTTGGAACTCGAGGGGCCCGCCGAGCGCGTCCCCGATGGCGCTGCCGTAGATGAGTCCGCGGGTCCGGTCCCGCAGATCGACCGCAGCGAGGGGACTGGCCGCGTGGGCGCG
>JBBQML010000172.1:0-7910 GCA_038328885.1 Verrucomicrobiota bacterium
AGTACCAGGCCCTCAGCGGACCTCGGCGGACCTCGGAGTCCGGAGCGCGGGGTGGAAAGTAGGGGGCCCGAGAGAGACCCGAGGCAGCGCCCACCGACCCACCGATGACTGAGATCTTGCCCTGGCCCGGTGGACCGCCGGAGGGTCACGCCGTCCGGTCAACCCCATGCGTGTCACCGTCCAGAACCTGACCAAGCGCTTCGGCACAACGACGGTCCTACGGTCCGTCGCGCTGGAAGTCGCCGATCAGGAGTTGTTCTTCCTCCTGGGGCCCTCCGGTTGCGGCAAGACCACGCTGTTGCGGCTGATCGCCGGGTTCTACCAACCGGAGGAGGGCTCGATCTTCTTTGGAGACCGCCCCATGAAGGGCGTCGAGCCCCATCGGCGCAACGCCGGCATGGTGTTCCAAAACTACGCCCTCTGGCCCCACCTGAGCGTCGCGGAGAATGTCGCTTACGGACTCGACGTCCGCGCCGTGCCCGCCGCGGAGAAACGCTCCCGCGTCGCGGACGCGCTCCGCATGGTTCGGATGGAGGATTTCGCCGCCCGTTCGCCCAACCAACTCTCCGGCGGCCAGCAGCAACGCGTCGCCCTCGCGCGCGCCCTGGTGATCCGCCCCGATGTCCTCCTCCTGGACGAGCCGCTCTCGAATCTTGACGCCCGGCTCCGGCTCGAGATGCGCGACGAAATCCGGCGGATTCACGACGAGACCCGCATCACGACCCTCTACGTCACGCACGACCAGAAGGAGGCGCTTTCCATGGCCGACCGGATGGCCGTACTGCGGGAGGGGGTGGTGGAACAGATCGGGGCGCCCCGTGAAGTGTACCGTCGACCGGCCAACCGGTTCGTCGCCGACTTCATCGGTGAAGCCAACTGGATCGCCGGCGAAGTCCAGGCCCGCAAGCCGGAAGCCATCGAGGTGCGGACGGCGCAGGGCGTCTGGCGGGTCACCTCGGAGGGAATCGACTCCAACGCCGCTGCAGGCATCGGGGAGCGTGTGCGGCTGGGATTCCGGCCGGAGTCGGTGCGCCTGACGGCCCTCGGTGAAGCGGCTCCGGCTGGCTGGAACCACGTCGAGGCCGAGATTGTCCAGGTCACCTACCTGGGCGAGATCGAGCAGAGCGAACTGAGGCTGAGCGACGGCACCGGGATCAAGGCCTTCGAAGCCGATCCCCGCACTCCACGGGTGAAGGGCGCCTGCGTCCGCGTGTGCGTACCGACCACGAGCGTGTTTCTCCTGTCGGAGGGGACCACGGCCCGTCGCTTGGGGTCAGATCTAAATTGTTGACAGTCTGACATCCGATTCCCCCTGCACCCAGCCATCTGTGTCCCCGCGCGTGGGGACCTGCGCACGGACGGCGGGCGCGCAAGGCAAATGTCAATGATTTAGATCTGACCCCAACGAGAAGCAGGGGATTGCGGACCCCCCCCTCAATCCCGATTCTCCGGCCATGGCGAAGCGATCGAAGGCTCCTGAACTGCCACCTGCGCACGACTGGCGGACCACCGATCACGACGAAATCGAAAGGCGGCGACTGCGGGCGCGGGAAGGACGCTTCCGCATCGAGAACCTGGACCCGCGCCACCCCATCCTCTCGACCTTCCTTGTGCATTCGGCGAGCGACCGGCGGTACTCGGTCGAGGTCCGCAACGCGGCCGAGCGTGAGGCAGGCTGCGACTGCGTGGATTTCCGAGTCAACGGCCTGGGTACCTGCAAGCACGTGGAGGCGGTGTGGCTCCACCTCACCCGCCGTGCCAGCAAGGCGTTCCGACAGGCGTCAAAGTCGGGTTCGAAGCGACTTGAGGTGGTCCCCGATCGTGAGGCGGGAACCCTCCGCCTGGTGGCGCCCGCCGGCGCCGTGGTGCCGGCCGCGTTGAGGAAGGTTTTCCCGGTGGATGGCCGATTGACCCCGGACGCTGACCCCCAGGAGGCCGCCGCGCATCTGCGGAAGCTGGGCCGCGAATCGATCCCGGCGTTGCGGGTCTCCCAGGAAGTCGATCTCTGGCTCGAGCAGCGCCAGCGCGCGGAGCAACGACGCGAACTGCGTCGAATGTACGAACTCAAGGTGCAGGGCGGTGAGTGGCCGCCGCACGAGACCCTGGTCCCCCTCTTCCCGTACCAGCGCGAGGGGATGCTCCACCTCGCCTTCACCGAGCGCGCGCTGCTCGCCGACGAGATGGGCCTCGGCAAGACGATCCAAGCCATCGCGGCGTGCGCCCTCCTGCACCGGTTGGGCTGCGCTCGGCGCGTGCTGGTGGTGACCCCGGCCTCGCTCAAGGCGGAATGGGAGGAACAGATCCGACGTTTCACCCCGCTACCAGTCCATCTGGTATACGGCTCCCGGCACAAGCGCCTCGCCTTCCTTCGTTCCCTGGGTGCAGGTCGAGGTGGTTCGGATGCAACGGAATCCTCCACAGGAACGGTCGCAGACTCCCGTGCGGGAACCGCTGGGTTGGTATCCCAGGGCCCGTTCTTCATCGTCATGAATTACGAGCAGGTGGTGACCGATCTGCCCGAGGTGAACGAACTGCTCCAGCCTGATGTGGTCGTGCTCGACGAGGCCCAGCGGATCAAGAACTGGAACACCAAGACCGCGCTGACCATCAAGCGGCTGCGAAGTCGTTACGCCTTCATTCTCACAGGCACCCCGATCGAGAACCGGATCGATGAACTCCGGTCCTTGGTGGACTTCCTCGACCCCTCGGTCCTCGGCCCCCTGTTCCGGTTCAACCGGGAGTTCTACGAACTGGATGATCGGGGCCGGCCCGCGGGCTACTGCAACCTCACACTGCTCCACAAACGTGTCAGCCCCGTGCTCCTGCGTCGGCGCAAGGCCGAGGTTGAGACGGAGTTGCCGCCGCGGACCGACCGCAACCTGTTCGTGCAGATGACCGACAAGCAGCGCCGGGCCTACGCCGAACACGAGCAGGAGGTCACACGGCTGGCCAGCATCGCCGAACGCCGGCCACTCACCCCTAAGGAGCAGGACCTCCTCCAGATCCAACTGGCCATGATGCGCATGGTCTGTGACACACCGTTCATTCTCGACCCCAAGGATCGCACCTGTCCGAAACTCCCCGAAGTGGCGCGTATCCTGGAGGACTGCCGGGACAACGACGCCAAGGTCATCGTCTTCTCCGAGTGGGAGGGGATGCTCAAGCTGGTAAGGGAGTGGTGTCAGGAGAACGGGTTTGGCCACGCCTGGCACACCGGTTCGGTGCCGCAACAGTCGCGCCGCGCCCAGATCAACTCGTTCAAGACCGATCCCGAGTGTCGGGTGTTCCTCAGCACCGACGCCGGCGCGACGGGGCTCAACCTCCAGAACGCCAGCGTGGTGGTGAACTGCGATCTTCCATGGAACCCGGCGCGCCTGGAACAGCGCATCGCCCGCGCCTGGCGCAAGCTCCAGACCCGCAACGTCACGGTGATCAACCTCATCGCCGAGGACTCCATCGAGCACCGTATGCTCGACACCCTCGCCACCAAGCGGGCCGTCGCCGACAGCGTCCTCGACCATCCCGGATCCGTCGATCGCATCGCCCTCCGGTCCGGACGCAAGGCGATGATGGAACGTGTCAGGGCGCTGATCGTTTCGCCATCGGCGGACGCGTCCAGTGCCGCCGCCAAGCCCGGCCTCATCGAGCGGCGCGATCAGGAACGCCAGCAGGCCCGGGAGGAGTTCCGGCAGGACCCGGCCGCGACCTTCGCCCGCCGCGCCGCCGCCCGGCTCGGGCCGGCCCTGGTTTCCTGTGAGGAGCGCTTCCCGCACGGCGGAGGAGCCCCAGTGGTCTGCCTGGTGGTCGAGCGCGACGTCCAGGGAGTTCGCCCGTGGCTTGAGGCCGTCCGGCAGGAACTGTGTCTACTTGCAGGCGAGGACGCCGACGTCATCCAGCGCAACGAGGAACTGCTGGCGTTTGAGGTGGTGGATCGAGCCACCCACCAGGCGATCGAGCGGTTGGTTGCCGCCGGTCTGGTCGTGACCACCACCGCCTTCACCCGGCCCCTGGCCATGGCCGATGAACCTTCGGGGACGCCACCATTGACCGATGCGGAGGAAGCGCGGCTGCACGCGCGACACGATCAGGCCCGGCACGCGTTGCGTCGGGCCCGGGTATTGGGCGGTGCGGGCTTCTCCGGTGAATGCCGCGCGAGCCTGCTTGAAGCGGGGCTGCACGCCGCGGCGGTTCTCGCGATCCTGGCCCGAACCCCCGAACCGCCGACTCTCGAGGCCAGCCTGGCGCCGGGGTTCGCCCGCCACTGGGGACCCGGCCTGGCCGTGTTGCAGTCCTACTTGCAGAATCCGGAGGCTCCCTGGTTGCCGGTCGCCGACGCGATCGGCAGCCTGCTCGAGGAACGCTCCGTGGGGTCAGATCTAAATTGTTGACTTTCTGTCGTCCAACCTTGCTTCCGCCCTATCGAACCATGTTCGACGCGCGGGGACCGGCACGCGCACGGCGAGCGAGCGAGGGGAAAAGTCAACAATTTAGATCTGACCCCAGGCTGGCAACGCCGTTCACCTGGCTGTTCACCCGCAGGCGGAGGCCGTTCAGCCGGATGAACCCGGTGGCATCGTCCTGATCATAGGCCTTGGTGGGGTCCGCCTCCATGGTCGCGATCTGGGGATTGTAGAGGCTGACGGGGCTCTTGCGACCGGCGACGATGAGGTTGCCCTTGTAGAGCTTCAACCGAACGGTGCCGGCGACGTTCTTCTGCGATTCCTCGACGAGCGCCTGGAGGGCGAGGCGCTCGGGGGCGAACCAGAATCCGTAGTAGACCAACTCCGCGTAGCGCGGGATCAGGGAGTCGCGCAGGTGCATGACCTCGCGGTCCATGGTGAGCGATTCGATCTGGCGATGGGCGAAGTGCAGGATCGCGCCGCCGGGCGTCTCGTACACGCCACGGCTCTTCATGCCGACGAAACGGTTCTCGACCATGTCCACCCGGCCAACGCCGTGTTTGCCGCCCAGCTTGTTGAGCGCCTTCATCACTCGGAGCGGCGGCAACTTCTTGCCGTCCACTGCCACGCAGTCTCCGCGCTCGAACTCGAGGGTGACGTACTCCGGCTTGTCGGGGGCGTCCTCGGGGAAGACGGAGAGGGTGTTGAAGTGGCCCCGGTACTTGAGGTTGCCCGCCTCGAACCAGGGATCCTCCAGAATGCCCGCCTCGTACGAGATGTGCAGGAGGTTGCGATCCATCGAGAACGGTTTTTTGGCGGAAGCCTGCACCGGGATGGCCTTGGCCTCGCAGTAGGCGATCATTTCGGCCCGCCCGGGGAATTGCTTCCGGAACCGTTCGTCGCGCCAGGGAGCAATGATGTCGAGCCCGGGTGCGAGGGCGGCGGCGGTCAACTCGAAACGGACCTGATCGTTGCCCTTGCCGGTTGCGCCGTGCGCGATCGCATCGGCCTTCTCGGCCCGGGCAATCTCCACCATGCGCTTGGCGATCAAGGGCCGGGCGATCGAGGTGCCCAGCAGATACTGACCCTCGTAGACGGCACTCGCCCGGAGCATCGGAAAGATGAAATCCCGGGCGAACTCCTCCTGGAGATCATCGATGTAAAGCCCGGAGGCCCCGGTCTTGCGGGCCTTCCTGTCCAGGCCCTTGAGTTCCTCCTCCTGCCCGATGTTCGCGCAGAACGCGATCATCTCGGCGTCGTAGGTTTCCTTGATCCAGGAGAGCAGGACGGAGGTGTCGAGGCCGCCGGAGTAGGCGAGAACGATCTTCATATCGGGTCGAATCGGGTGGTATCCGGGGAGCCGGCCAACCTCGGCCCGCCCCGCCCTGGACGTGAGGGCGAGTGAACGTCAACGGCGGGCACCCGGGGAAGCAGATTCTCCCGGGACGCGATCAACCAGGAACCAGGTCGGGAGCCGGCCTTTTCCCTTCACCTCGATGTCGCCGCGCTCCTCGAATCGATAGCGCGACGCGAGCCGGGCGTGCGTGCCTTCCGAGACCTGGATCCGTCCGGGCAGGCTCAACGACTCCATGCGGCTGGCGGTGTTCACCGTGTCCCCCCAGAGATCGTAGCTAAACCGGTGCCGCCCGATAATCCCCGCGATGACCGGTCCACTGCTGATGCCGAGCCGGAGCTGGATGGGGAACTTGCATCCGGCGGAGTACTGCTGGACGTGCGACAGCATGTTCAAGGCGAGCTCGGCGACGGCCTGGGCGTGGTCGGGGCGCGGCGTGGGCAGACCACCGACCACCATGTAGGCGTCGCCGATGGTCTTGATCTTCTCGAGCCCCTGGGCCTCCGCGAGGGTATCGAATCCCGAGAAGATGTCGTCCAGCAACTGCACCATCTCGGAGGAGGGAAGTTGGTTGGTGAGTTGGGTGAAGCCAACCAGGTCGGCGAATAGAACCGAGACCTCGGGGAGGCTGTCGACGATGGTCGTCTCGCCATCCTTGAGCCTCTGGGCGATCGCTTGGGGGAGGATGTTGAGCAGGAGGACTTCCGACTTCTGGCGCTCCGCCTCGATGGTCCGCAGGTGCTCCTGCTCGAGCTGACGAAGCCGCCGCTTTTCCAGGCACGTGCTGAGGCGAGCCCGGAGCAGCACCGAGTTGAACGGTTTGGCCAGGTAGTCCTCAGCACCCATCAACAGGCAGCGCACCACACTGTCGGTTTCGTCCAGGGCCGAAAGCATGATGACGGGCAGCTCGCGCGCCGCGGGGTCGGCCTTGAGGCGTGCCAGCACCTCATCTCCCGCCATCCCCGGCATGATCAAATCGAGCAGCACGAGATCCACCTTCCGCTGGCGCACCAACTCGAGGGCGGTGCGGCCATCCGCAGCGGCCACCACCTCGAAGCCTTGTCGGGTCAGGCGCCGGGAGAGCAACTCGCGGTTTGCTGGATCGTCGTCGACAACCAACACCACCCCGGAGACCAGGCCGGAGCCGACGGAACTGGAACTGGAATCCGCGCGCCCGCCGGGTTCCCTGGAGAGCGCCAGGGCGTCCGGTTGTACCGCCGAGGCGACTGCGGTGCCTGGGGTGACCGCCGGATCGAATCGTGCGGGCACCAGCAATTCCGCCATGCGGGCGAGGAACTGGTGGGCTGCGGCATGGACCTTTTGGAGATCGGGCACGAACTGTGGCAGGTCCTCCTGCTCGACCAGTTCGAAGAGAATCTCGCTGTACCCGACGACGTGGTTCAGCGGGGTGCGCAACTCCGAGTGGAGGTGCCGCAGATCGAGGGGGGCGCGGGCAAGACGTTCGGGCGACAGCTCCTCGCGGATCATCTGCACCAGCCGGCGGCCGGCGTCGCCGATCCGGCGCAGGTCTGGGAGCAAACGTTCGGCCCCCGCCTCCGCCGCCTCCTCGAGCAGCATCTCGGAATAGCCGAGGATGTGGGAGGCCGGCGTCCGCAGATCATGCCGGACGCGCGCCCAGGGATCGATGGCGGCGGCTTCGGAGGATGGCGGTCGGACGTCGTCGCACCGCCCCGCGACCCTTGACGGAACAGCCGCGGGTTTCATGACACGGGGGAGTGGCCGAGCAGGGCCTCGATCTTCTGTAACAGCCGGGAGAGCTCGACCGGTTTGGTATCGAAATCGTCACAGCCCGCTTCGCGGGCCTGCTGTTCATCCGTGGCCATGGCGTGGGCTGTGAGCGCAATCACCGGGATGCCGCGGACCGCGGGATCCGCCTTAAGCCGCCGGGTGGCCGTCCAGCCATCCACCACGGGGAGGCTCATGTCCATGAGGATGAGGTCGGGAAGCTCCCGAACCGCCGTATCGAGTCCCTGCTGGCCGTCCAGAGCGCAGAGCACGGTGTAGCCACGACGTTCGAGGCGGCGCGACAGCATGTCGCGGTTCATCTCGTTGTCTTCGACGAGCAGAATTCTGGGCATGAGAGGATGCCGGACCTTAGGCGCTGAGCCGGTGGGGTTCGAGTGGAAAGCCGGGGG
>JBBQML010000173.1:0-7893 GCA_038328885.1 Verrucomicrobiota bacterium
TGAGGGTCTTCTGGCGGAGGCTGGCCCACGCCGAGCGCCAGTAGTCCGAGGCGCTGTAAATCAGGGCCGGCAAGGCGAGCAACAGGCTGAGCCAGCCGAACAACGCCCGGAAGGTCGGTCCGCTGAAGGCGTCGAGACCGAAGTACTGCGGCAGGCTGAACAGCATGATGTTGCCGAACGCGAAGCCCGCGACGGCGATCTGCAGCCCCAACCGCCGGACCGGGGCGGTCGCCGGCCGGTCCAGTTCGGCGAGGGTCAGTTCCGGCTCGTAGCCCAGCCCCGCCAACAGCGCCGCCACCTCGCTCAGGCGGACCTGGTCCGGCGCGTAGGCGATGGAGACCTCGCGGAGACCAAAGTTGACCCGCGACCGGCCGATCGCCGGATTCAGCCGAAACAGGTTCTCCAGCAACCAAATGCACGCCACGCAATGGATCGCGGGCAGGTGGAAGGTGACGCGCGCAGTCCGTTCGTCACGGTACTCGAGGAGCCTCGCCGCCACGGCCGGCTCGTCCAGGAAAGCCCAACGGTCGGGTCGGTCGCCGGCCGCCTCGCGGACCTTCACCCCGGGCCGCTCGCCCAAGCGGTAGTATTCGCCCAAGCCGCTCTCCCGCAGCAGGGAGAAGACGGTCTGGCAACCGAGGCAACAGAACACCTGCCCACCGCTCGTAAAGCCACCGCGGTCGCACGGCTCACCGCAGTGCTGGCAGGGTGCTGGCGCCGCGGCCGCGGCCCGTCCTGCCACGGGGACGGGGAGCGAGGCCATCCCGCCGGTGGGAGGGCCAGCCAAGGCCGTGGTTGGGAGCAACTGCGCCATCAGGTCCGGTGATCGTGGATCGTAGGTCGTGGGTGGTGGGTCGGACGTCGTCGCGTTCACCGGGACACCGCCGACCGCAGCGAGTCCCCCATGTTCGGGGAGCCCCGCGGCAATCCTTCCCAACGCCACTCGGCACACGGCCCCGGATCAACCCGGCTTGCCCCCGGCTGCTCCGATCCGTCTCCGCCTCCGCCTCCGCGTCTCGCGCGTGAACGGTGGCAAGCTACGGTTCCCTGCCCCGGCACGGGCTCAACGCTTCTTGCGAACCACTGCCCATTTTTTGCTGTCCACCTCGGCCGCCGAGGGTCAACTGCCGCCGTCCGGGATCCAGCCGCCGGATTCCTGGTCCGCCCGGATCAACCGTAGCAGCGCGACCAGGTTCAACAGGGCCTTCGGAACCACCGACGAAACCAGCAGGTACTCGGGCACCTTCGAACCATCGGCGCTCCGCTCCGAACAGTGGTCGTTGTCGCCATGCGGCCCGAGGCCATCGAGCGTCGGGAAACGGTCGCAAATCCAGTTCCCATCGCTCAGGCCACCCCGGTCCTCACCCCCGAGCGCCTGCCCCAACTCGGCCGCCGCCGCCTGCCAGATCGCCACCAAGCGGTCGGTGGCGGGGTTGCGCGGCCAGGGCGGGCTCTCTTCCAGCACCTCGACGCGGACCTGGCAGGGATGGCCGTCGGCCGGGCTGCGGAGGTCGCCTGGTCCGTTCAAGGCCAGCGCCGCGTCGAGGCCCGCGCGGTAAACGTCCGGAGCGAACGCACGCATTTCGAGGTCGGCGGTGGCGAGGTGCGGCACCCGATTGACGGCGATCCCGCCCTGCACGACACCCACATTGAAGGTCAGCTCCCGTGCGTAGTCAGTCAGGGCCGCGATCCGATCCACCACGCGCCCCAACTGGACGATGGCGTTGGCGCCCCGCGCGTGCTTGGCACCGGCATGGGAGGCGCGCCCTTCCACCGTCACCCGAAGGGTGGCGCGACCCTTGCGGGCCTGGACCACGCACGGGGTGCCCCGGGGCCGGCCCTCCGCTTCGAACACCAGCGCGGCGATCGTCCGCCCCGGATCCAGCCGGTCCCGGCAGACCTCGGCGAAATGCCGCGAAAGGGTCTCCTCCGAGGAGTTCCAGAGCAGCACCCAGGTGACGTCCTCAAAGACCGCCGGTTCCAACTCGGCAAACGTCGAAAGCATCAGGTGCATCATCGCGCTGCCGCCCTTGATGTCGGTCGTGCCCGGCCCGTAGATCCGGTCCCCCTCCGGCCGCCAGCGGAAGTCGTTGCGCGCTTCCTCCTCCGCCGGAAAGACGGTGTCGAGGTGGGCGATGAGAGCCACCGTGCGGGCCGAACGCCCGGGCCGGGTCAACACGAGGTGGTCGCCGCAGGCCGGATCCCGGTGCGGGACGAAGTCCACGCTGAACCCCAGGCCCGTGAAATGGGCGGCGGTGGCGCGGGCCAGGCGGTTCACGCCGTCGCGATTGGCGGTGTGGCTATTGATGGCCACCCACTCCCGCAGCAACTCGAGGGTCGCGGGGAGTCGGGCGGCCAGGCTCCGGCGCGCGAGTTCGGTATCCATAACAGGGTTCGGAAGAGGGAAAACCGTGGTCGCCGGAACGTCATCACCGCGGCGGTGGAACCGGCGGCGCTCCGGCTTCACCCGGGCCCGGGGCGCGGCCTCGGCGACGGCCTCGGCGGCGGCCCGAGGTGGCCTACTTGCCGGCGGCCCCGTAGCCGGGAAGCGGTTGCCCGTCCTCGCCGAGTTTCCCGCACGCCCACAGGAGGCCGCGGGCGGTCACGTCGAGAAACCACCCCTCCTCCAGGGTCGCGTTGTAATGGCCGATCGTGGTGCCGAAGACCCGTCCCTTGCCGTAGGTGTTGACCCAGATGTTCGCCTCATCGCGCTTCGTCTCGTGGCTGTATCCCGTGGCCAGCGGCGTCGCGTCGGGCCAGACCTTCTCGATGTGGTAGAGCTCCTCCTTCGGCGTCTGCCAGGTTGCCGGCAATCCCTTCATGATCGGGTGCGCGGGCTGCGCCACCTTGACCGGGTAGGCGAAGTGGGAGCCGTGCCGCCGCGAGGTCACCCCGCAGAACTTGAACCACTCGTCCGAAGGCGCCCGGTAGCAGTGCATGGTGCAGTGGATCACCACGGCCGGCACACCCTCGCGGTGCGGCTTCAGGATGCGCTCCACCCACTCGACCTCCTTCTCGTCCGCGAAACACTCGTTGTGCACGACGACATCGTACTCCTTCGCCCAGTCGTCCTTCTGGTACACCTCCACCTTCCCGGTGGTGCCGGTCCGCGGATCCTGGACCACGGTCCACTGGACATTCGCCCGGGCGCTGATGCCCTGCGGGAGGATGTCCTTCTGGCGCGGGTAGTCGTGGCAGCACCCGCCAGTGATGAGCAGGGCCCGCAAGGGTTTGGCTTCGGCCGCCGCCGCGGTCGGGCAGGGAACGCTCGCGGCCATCACGCCCAGCCAGAGGGCGGCAAGGGTGAAGGTGGAGGGCCGGAGTGAACGGGGAATCCGTGATCGGGTGAGGGATGGCAGGGACATATTGGGGTGGGGTTGGTCGGGAAATGCGCGATGCCGCGCCGGTCGGCTAGCGGTTGGCCCGTGGCGCGAGCGGCACTTCGATCGAGGGGTACTTGGGATGCGAGGTCCGGATCACGAGGCGGGACTCCAGGGGCGGGAGGGGCAGTTCCCATCCCGCCGGCAGGGTCAGGCGCACGATGAACTCGTTCGTCCGTCCGCCCGGCTGGATGTCGGGCTGGGTGAACGCCGGCCCCAACTCCAAAACCGCCCCCAGCACGGCGAAGCCGGGCGTGCGGTCGGTGCACCGAACCATCACCTGGTGGTGCAGTTCGTTCGGCAACACGCCCGGCGGCAGCAACAGGCGCTGCGGCAACACCGTGACCGCCCGGTCCACCACCGCCCGCGCCGCGAAGGCGAGGGTATCCGGCCACCCCGAGGGCACGGGCTTCCGCAGCGATACCAGGAGGGCCGAGTGCTGCGACCCGAGGGGAAGGGACTTCGTGGGACGGACCACCAGGTCGTAGGTCCGGCCAGGCACGATTGGCTCGAGGGTTGCAGTGAATCCCGGATTCTGTGACCGAACACTCTCCAATGACGCCTCCTCCAGAAGCTCGATGCGCATCACCGCCTGGGTGGATGACAGTGCGTCAGGGTCGATCCGGCCGAAATCCAGGATCGCCGGATCGACCCGCAGCGGTCGCCAGGCGGTGCCCTTGATCGTGAGCGGATGTTCCGGCAGGCGCCCGTTGCTGAACAAGGTTGCGGTCTGTTCGAACGGCCCGGGATCGCGAGGCACGGACAGCGCCAACTCGACGATCCCGGTCTGGCCGGGCGCGACGGGCAGGTTCAAACCCCGCAGCGCGCGCCCCCCACCCGTCACCGTCGCCCGCGCCACTTGCAGGGTGGCCTTGCCGACGTTCGTGTAGGGCACGCCCACGGAGGGTCCGGTGCCCGCGAAGACGCGGCCGAGGTCGATCTCCTGCAGCCCCATCCGCAGTTCCGGGAACTCGGAGCGGACCAAGCCGAGGTGTTTGTCCAACAGAGTGTAGAGATCTCCCGCATCCGCCGGCGCCCCGACCACGATTTCCTGTCCGATCACAAACTGGGGGATGCTGCCGCTACCCGCCTTGGCTTTGTTCGCGGCATGCACTTCACGGGTCAGGTCGAAGACGCCCCGGATCCAGGGACCGCTCTCGGCCATCGAGGCTTCCAGCCGGCCCGGACCGAGACGTTGGGTCAGGATCTCCCTCACCGTGGCAGGCCGCAGCGGCAGTCTCTCGAGATAAAGATCGCTGGCCACCTCAGCCCACAACCCCGGGTCCACCCGCCAGGTGGCGAGCATCAGCGACTGCAATTCCTGGGATTCGCCACCGTGCTGGCTGGGCAGCATCACCACCCCCAACCGGCTGGCGCCAAAGGTCTCCCGGACTTCGCCGAGAATCCGGTAGGCCACCCGGCAGTGGGGGCAGGTGTAGTCGGAGACCATCACCATGATTTGTTCTGCGTCCGGCGAACCCAGGGTCGGGTAGGCGTGCGGATCGAGCCCGAACCTGCCCCCGTGGAGGCTCAACCGCCGGCCCGGTTCCGCCGCGGTTCCGGTCGCGGTTCCGGTCGCGGTTCCGGTCGCGGAGACCGGCGCGGGCGCGGGAACGTCGGCCAGACTGATCGCGACCGTAGCCAAATTCCCCTTCGTGGGCGCAGGGGCAGACGGAGTCGGCGGCGCCGGCGAGGTGACCCTCGCCGGGACGGCCGCCGCATCAGGGTCGGCGTTCATCGAGGCGGTGATCATCCGGGGTTTGGGCGGCTCCGGACTCACGAGCGCCACCAGAAAGAAGCCACCAAACGCAACCCCGGCCAGCGCGGCCGCCGCCCCCCAGAAGGGTACGGGGGGTGCCGGGCGGGGCCCCTTCTTCACCCCCGGAGCCATCGCCCTGCCCCGTGCGTCGTCCCGGCGCCAGGCCACCACGAGGGTCACCGCGCCGAGGGTAGCGATGGCGTGCGTGGCGCAGCACCAGGGACAGAATGCTTTGATGACGAAGGCCTGCAGGGCGACGAACCACAGCGCCGCCGCCGGGATCAGGAGGGCCAGCGCCCCGGCCACGACCCGGGGTCCCCGGGCCCGTGCTGGCAACGGCTTCGCCCCAAGCACCGCCAGCACCAGATAGGTCGCTCCTCCCAGCAGGCCGACCGGAACACCAAAGACCTTCGCCCACTTGCTGCCCAGCACCTGGCCGCAGTCCCCGGCGTCGCAGCCGGGCACCGGCCCCTTGCTGAGGGTAACGTAAACCAGCCAGGCCGAAAGCACCGTCGCCAGTCCCAGCAGCACCAGCGCGATCCGACGCGGCAGCGCCGCGGTACCAGACGCCCCCAGGGGCGGTGACGACGGGGACGGAGACGCGGACGAGGAGCGGGAGGCGGAGGATCGAGCCATGCCGGTGGGGAGAGGGTGGGAGGAGAATCGGGGGGGTGTCGGTCAGCGCGTCTGCGCGAGGTACTCCGCGAGGGTCAGTTCCAGGTCGGCGCGCTCCGCGGGATCCCGAGCCGCGGCCACCGCCTGGCGCTGCAGCTCCACCGCCTCCTTCGGCCGACCCGTGTCCCGCATGGCTCGGGCGTAGGTGTCCACGATCCCGGCCTCCCGCCCCCCGGTGGCGTCATAGGCGGCCTTCGCCGCCCTGGTCGCGAGGTCGAGATCCCGCTCCCGGAGGCGCGGGCTGGTTAGGAGAATCCACGCGAAGTTGTTCAAGATCCGCGGGTGGGAGCCGGCTTCCCGCACCAACCGGTCACCCACCTCGCGGCCGGGGGCCGGCTGGCCGCCCAGCAGCAGGTCAAAGTAGCTCCGGGAAAGCCGTTCGAACTCCCACACCCTCCGCGCCCGGGCAGCGTCGAAGGTCCCCGCGACCACGTCACCGACCACCGCCTCCAGCCCGTCCGCGGGATGGCCGTGCCAAACCACCTGGCCCTGGGCGCCGACCACGAAGGCGTGAGGGAGGCCGTCGACGCCGAAGGCCGCCAGATAAGCCGCGCTGGTTTGCCCCTGATCGTCCACCGCCACCGTGTACCCCATCCGGTTCCCCTGCTGCTCCACAAAAAGCCCCACGTCAGCGGCGCTCTCCCGGCTGACGCCGATCACCATCAGCCCCCGGTCTCGAAACCGCGCCTGCAGGTCGGACAGCTGCGGGATGGCCTTCTGGCAGGGCTCGGACCAGGTGGCCCAGAACTCGAGGACGTAGACGTTGGTTCCTCGTCCCTGGCCCGGATCCACCGGGCCTCCCCGCATCCATTGGGTGACTTTCAGCGGGGGGGCGGGTCCACCCAAGTCTGCCGCCGGCACGCCCATAGGCAGGGCTGCCAACGCGGCGACGAGCACGAAACAAGGATGCACGGGAGGCGACTCAACCACCGCGGCGTTCAAAGTCAAACCACTGCTGCCCCGGCCCGGGCGCCTCGATGGCCCGGAAAAGGGTCTTTACACCCTCGCTCCCGGGTCCGTAGCTTCCCCGCTCTTGATTTAAACGGTAAAACGGTATGCAAGCAGTGTTGAAGGCTCAGAGCATCAAGGAATTCTCGCGGCACGAGAAGGACACGGGATCTCCCGATGTCCAAATCGCGCTTCTCACCCGCCGCATCAACCACCTCACCGAGCACCTGAAGGCGAACGCGAAGGATTTTAGTTCCCGCCGAGGTCTGCTCATGCTGGTCAGTAAGCGCCGCCGCCTCCTGGACTACCTCGTGCGCATCGACGCCAGCCGGTATACGGACGTGGCCAAGCGTCTGGGTCTCCGTCGCTGATCACCGCCCAAGCGACACTTCTTTCCAGGCGCGCCCCCCCCGGAGGGCACGCCTCAGCGTTGGCAAATCCGGGGCGGCCACGGTCGGAATGGCGGGCCGGGCGCGCCGCATACCCAAATCCCCCGCCGAAAGCAGACCGCCGGAACTGGGAAATTTCATTCACCCTTCGCTGGGCGAAGGCTGAATGAAGTTCCCCTAGGCCGTCGGTCGCACCCTTGCAACCATGGCAGAGAAAGTTGTCGCCCAGATCGGCGACCAAAGCATCGTCATCGAGTCCGGCAAATTGGCCAAGCAGGCTGACGGCGCCGTCACCGTCCAACTCGGCGAAACCATCGTGGTGGTGGCCGCCGTCGCCGCCACCAAGTCCAAGCCCGGCCAGGACTGGTTTCCCCTCACCGTCGACTACCGCGAACGCGCTTCGGCGGCCGGCCGTTTCCCCGGCGGCTTCTTCAAGCGGGAAGGCCGTCCTTCCGAAAAGGAAATCCTCACTTGCCGGATTATCGACCGGCCCATCCGCCCGCTCTTCCCCAAGGGCTGGTTCAATGAGGTCCAGGTTCAGGCGATTCTCCTCAGCGCCGACGGCCAGAACGACGCCGATGTCCTGGCAGCCAACGGCGCCTCCGCCGCCCTGATGATCAGCGACATCCCGTTCGCCGGGCCCATCGGCGCCGTGCGCGTCGGGCGCGTGGGCGGCCAGTTCGTCGCGAACCCGACCCACGACCAGATGGAACAGAGCAACCTCGACCTGTTCTACGTCGGC
>JBBQML010000174.1:0-7873 GCA_038328885.1 Verrucomicrobiota bacterium
GTCCCCGGCCACGACAAGGCGTTCGGCCTTTGGCCGATCTGGTTCCGCAACCGGTTGGGAATTGGCACGGAAAACCCCTCACGGATCGATGCCGCCGTGCCGCTGTATTACCAGGAGCGTTCCCCGTTGCGGGACCATACCTCGGTGATCTGGCCGCTGTTTTCGTGGACGGACGACCGGACGGTGAAGTTCCACCAGTGGAATGCTCCCTGGCCGCTCGTGGGGTTTGCCCGCGGGGATGGGAAGACGCTGGATCGGGTGCTGCCCTTCTTCAGCGTGGGGCACACGGAAAGCCTGTCCGCCCAGACCTACCTCTGGCCGCTGTACCGCCGGCGTTTCCTGCACACGCCCTCCTACGAGCGGGAACGCTGGCAGTTGGCGATCGTGCTGTACTCCGACATCAAGGAAAGGAACCTCGACACCGGCAGGACGGCACGGCGCATCGACTCGTGGCCGTTCTTCGTCTGGACGCGCAGTCCCGAGGGGAAGGAGCGATTGCAGGCGCTGGCCTTGTTCGAACCGCTTCGGCGAGGAGCGGGAATCGAGCGGAATTGGTCGCCGCTGTGGTCGGTCTGGCGTGCCGAGAACGATCCCCAGACCGAGGCTTCGAGCCAATCCCTGTTGTGGAACCTCTACCGACGGCAGGTCACGGACGGTGGCTCACGGACAAATGGCTCGCTCCTGTTCGGACTGGTTCAGTATGAAAGGACCTCCGCCGGACGCCGGTGGCGCTGGTTCCACCTGGGCCCCGCGCCGAAGCCCAAGATAGTCGCGGTCCGATCTCCCAACGATGTTCCATAGCATCGGCGAAATTGCCCTCCTGGGGTGGCAGACGCTCGTCGCCCTCCCGCAGACCTGGCGCCAGCGCCGCAAGGTCGCCGACCAGTTGTTCGAGATCGGCAACGCCAGCCTCTTCATGGCCTGTCTGCTGTCGCTTTTCATCGGCGGCGTGCTGTCACTCCAGAGCGGTCCGAGGCTCGCCGAACGCGGGATCGCGGGGATGCTTGGCGGCCTGGTCGGCCTCTCCATGGCCGAGGAGCTCGCACCCGTGATGATGTCCATCCTCATCGCCGGCCGCATCGGCTCCGCCATGGCCGCCGAGCTCGGCTCGATGCGGGTGTACCAGGAGATCGACGCCCTGCGGACGATGAACATCGATCCGATCCGCTACCTGGTCCTCCCCCGGGTTGTGGCCATCACCATCGGTTTGCCCACCCTGGTCGTCTTTTCGATGATCGTCGGCTGGAGCGGGGGCGCCCTCATCGCCGTCGGGAACCAGGAAATTGGCCTGACCGCCCAGGAATACTTCAACAACCTGCGGCTCACGGTGGAGCCCTTCGATGTGGCCAAGGGCCTGATCAAGGGCCTCGTGTTCGCCGTCATGATCGGCCTCGTCTCCTGCCACCAGGGTCTGCAGACGGTGGGAGGCCCGCGCGGGATCGGACGCTCCGTCACCAAGGCCGTGGTGAATTCCATGGTCCTGATCCTGATCATGGACTACTTCCTGACCCGGTTCCTGCTCCTCTTCGACTGATGAGTGCCCCGTCCCACGGTCAGGGTGTCGGCGTGGAGGTTCACGGGGTGCGCAAATCCTTCAAGGGGGTTGAAGTCCTCAAAGGCATCGACCTCCGGGTCGCCGCCGGGGAGATCTTCGTGCTCATGGGACCCAGCGGCAGCGGCAAGACCGTCCTGCTGCGGCAGATCATGGGCTTGGACCACCCGGATGCCGGCGAGGTGCGGGTCGGTGGACAACCGGTGCACGGGGAGAATTTCCACGACCGGGTCCGCATGGGCATGGTCTTCCAGTCCGGCGCCCTGCTGAGTTCGCTGACCGTCGGGGAGAATGTCGGCCTCTACCTCACCGAGCACCGGCTCCAGCCGCCGGAGGTCATCGCCCGGGTGGTGGCGGAGAAGCTCGAACTGGTGGGACTCAAGGGGACCGGGGAGATGCTCCCCACCGAGTTGTCCGGCGGCATGCGCAAGCGGGCGGCCATCGCGCGCACGCTGGTGATGGAACCGCAGATCATTCTCTACGACGAGCCGACCAGTGAACTGGATCCCCTCCGGTCGGTGACGATCGGTCGGGAGATCCTCGCCCTGAACCGTCGCCTGGGGGTGACGTCGCTGGTGGTGACCCATGACCGGGACCTCGCCTGCGGCATCGCGGCGCAGGTGGCGTTCATGGTCGACGGCCTCATCCGTTTCCTGGGCACCCCCACCGAGCTCCGCGCCAGCACCGATCCCGTGGTGCGGGACTTTCTCACCATCGACTTCGACCAAACATCCAGCCTCGCCGACCCGTCATGAAAAACTCGCTCGAAACCCGACTCGGCCTGTTCTTCGCCCTCGCCTTCGTCGCTGGCCTCGTGCTCCTGGAGTTGGTGGGCGGCTTCGACTTCTTCCGGAAGGGCATCGACCTGAAGGCCCGTTTCGACGCCGTCAATGAACTGCAGGTCGGCGCTCCGGTGAAGCTCGCCGGCGTCCAGGTTGGCAAGGTCCACAGCATCTCCATCGAGGGAACCAAGGTGCTGGTGGAATTGAGGGTGCGAGGGGATACGGCGATCCGCACCGACAGCAAGGCTGTCATCCGGTTCGCCGGCCTGATGGGCCAGAATTACGTGGCGCTCTCGTTCGGTACGCCCGCCGCGCCGGCCGTCACCAGCGGCACCGAGCTCGAGGCCGAAACCATCCCCGACCTCGCTCAGGTCATGGCCAAGCTCGACGCCGCCGCCTCCACGGTGGGCGGGATCACCAACATCTTCGGTGGCGACAACTTCCAGAACCTGCTCGGACCCTTCACCGACTTCCTCAAGGACAATAGTCCGCGACTGACCGCGATCCTCGGCAACATGCAGGTCATCTCGAAGCAGATCGCGGACGGTGAGGGCACGGTCGGAAAGTTGATCAATGACGACCGCCTCTACGTGGCGGCCATCGACACGATCACGAACATGAGCCACACCGCGACCGAGATCCAGGCGATCGCCGGCGACGCCCGTGCCGCGGTGGCCGAGGCGCGGCAGATCGTGGCGGACGTCAGCGCCGGACAGGGCACGCTCGGCAAGGTCCTGCGCGATGAGACGCTGTACCGGGAGACCACGGTCGCGATGACCCAGTTGCGCGAGATCCTCCAGAAGATCAACCAGGGCCAGGGGCTGGCCGGCAAGGTCGTGAACGACGAGGCCTTCTTCAAGAGCGTCAAAGGCACACTCCAGAAGGTCGAGAAAGCCACCGACGGACTTGAGGACACCGGGCCCATCTCGGTGATCGGGACCGTGGTGGGGACGCTGTTCTGAGCGCTTGCTCACTTCGCGCCGAAGGCCCGGCGCAGTAATCGCAGGCTCCGGGGCACCGCCACATCGGGATCCTCCTTCCCTTCCATCTCCAGGGCGACGTAGCCGGTGTATCCCGCCTCGCGCAGGATCCGGGCGATGCGCCGGTAATCGAGGTCCAGCGTGTACCACTCGCCCCCGCCGTAGTAGGTCTTGGCCTGGACGTAGACCGTGCGCGGGGCGATCGCGGCGAGCTTCGGGTACGGGTCCTCGAGGAAGTTGCCGGTGTCCATGAGCGCCCCCAACCACGGGGACGGGATGGCGTCGAGCAGACGGAGGAGCCCCTCCGGGGTGCGGGTGAGTCCCCAGTGGTTTTCCAGGGCGAGCGTGACGCCGCACTCGGCCGCCTTCGGCAGGCAGCGTTCGATGCAATCCTGGCACCACTTGAACCCGTCGTCCTCGGAGTGGCCTGGCAGCACCGGCTCGATCCCGCGCGCCTTCATCAGGTCGTCGAAGTCCTGGATCGTGTTCCAACGGCCGGAATTCAGCCGCAGGCAGGGGACGCCCAGCGCATAGGCAATCTCCAGACACTTGTGCGTGTGCTCCACCTGGGCGTCCAGGAAGGCGGGGTCGGGATCGACGAAGTCCTGATGAATCGAGAGGCCCACCAGGCCGATCCCTTGGCGGAACGCGTGCCGCTTGAGCCGTTGCAGGTAGGCCCGGTGTTCGCGGGTCAGCGGCTCCTTCTCCGGCAGGTCCATCTGGCGGTGCAGGATGTCCACACCCTCGACGCCAAGCTGTGCCGCCTTCTCGATGACGGTTTCGATGGGCACTTTCTCGGTCCGGAAGTGCCAGTAGGAGTAGGAGGCGATCGCGAACTTGACCGGGGGCAGCGGCTGGTCCGGACCGGCCGGTGCCGAAGCCGCGTCGGGCGCGTGGGAAAGGGCGACGGCACCGGCGCCAAGGCCCGCGGTGCCGAGGAACGAGCGGCGGGTGAGCTTCATGCGCTGAGGATGAGCTGGCCGACCCCACCTTCGGAAGCGGGAAAACGCCCCGGCATCCGGGAAGGCGGTGCATCCAGAGGTTGTGGGTGACCGGATACCAAAGCGCCGCCTCGCCGGGCTCCTCGGCGCACTCCAAGTCGCGCCGCTCCTCCTGGAGTGCGGCGGGAAGCAACGCGCGCCGCCGCTTTGGTACGGTCCACCGCACCGACAACCTGTGGATGCACGGCCGGGAAGGGGCCGATGAGACACCCCATTGCATTCATGGCGGGCATTGGTATCGTTCGCCCCTCTTTGCACGTGCCTTCGCGACCGCCTCAATGAGCGACTCTTCGTCCCCCGTCCCTCCGTGGAGCATTCAGAACGCCCGCTCCCTCTATAACATCGACCGGTGGGGGGCCGGGTATTTCGACATCGACGACGAGGGCCATGTCGTCGCGCTGCCCTTGCAGGACAAGGGCGCATCCGTGGATCTCACGGATGTGCTTGGCGAAGCCAGGGGCCGCGGACTGAAGTTGCCGCTGCTGATCCGGTTCCAGGACATCCTCCGGCACCGGGTGCAGGCCATCAACGACGCCTTCCGTGCCTCGATCGCGGAGTTCAGCTACCAGGGACGCTACCGGGGCGTGTTCCCGATCAAGGTGAACCAGTTGCGCGAGGTGGTGGAGGAGATCCTCGAGGCCGGGCGCCCCTACGATTTTGGCCTCGAGGTCGGCAGCAAGCCCGAGATGTTTCCGGCCCTCGCCCTGCAGGATCAGATCGGGGGTCTGATCATCTGCAACGGCTACAAGGACCTGGCCTACATCCGCATGGCCCTGCTGGGCATCAAGCTGGGCAAGCAGGTGATCATGGTGGTGGAGAAACTCGAGGAGCTCCGCCAGATCGTCGTCGTCTCCCGCCAGATGGGCGTCGAGCCCCAAGTCGGCATCCGGGTGCGGTTGCTGGCGAAGGGCGCGGGCAAGTGGGCGGAGAGCGGCGGTGAGAATGCCAAGTTCGGCCTGAGCACGGTCGAAATCCTGGCCGCCTGCGATCTCCTCCGCAGCGAAGGCCTGGGTCACTGCCTCAAGCTCGTCCACTTCCACATCGGCTCCCAGGTGCCGGATATCCTCACCGTCAAGAAGGCTGTCCAGGAGGCGGCCCGCTATTACGCCAAGCTCTACAAGTTGGGGTTCAAGATCGCCTTCCTCGACGTCGGCGGCGGCCTCGGCGTTGACTACGACGGCAGCCATTCGGCCTTCGACAGTTCCACGAACTACAGCCTCCAGGAGTACGCCAACGACGTGGTCTACTACGTTGCCGACGTCTGCAACGCCGAGAAGGTCCCCCACCCGGTCCTGGTCAGCGAAAGCGGCCGGGCGATCGTGGCCCATCACAGCGTCCTCGCCGTCGAGGTCTTCGGCTCCATCCAGAAGACCGGCCTCGCCGACTCGTTGAACTTCGGCGACTCGGAGCATGCCCTCGTACGCGAGTTGCTGGACATCCGCCGCAACATCCAACGTCTGAACAAGCTGGAGGCCTTCCACGACGCCGCCGAGCGCCGTGAGGACGCCCACAACATGTTCGTCATGGGCCTGATGGAGCTCCAGGACAAGGCCAAGATCGAGTCACTCTACTGGCAGATCAGCCAGGCGGTGGTCGAAAGTTTCCGGGGGCAGGCCTACATCCCCGAGGAGATCCGCAAGCTCGAGGACAGCCTCAGCGACCAGTACTTGTGCAATTTCTCGGTCTTCCAGTCCCTGCTCGATCATTGGGCGCTCGGCCAGTTGTTCCCGATCATGCCGATCGACCGGTTGGAGGAGCGGCCTTCGCGGGAGACGACGCTGGTGGACATCACCTGCGACTCGGACGGGCAGATCAACAAGTTCATCGATCTGCGCGACGTCCGCGACACCCTGCCGCTCCACGCACTCCGTGGAAACGGTGAGCCCTACATCCTGGGGTTCTTCCTCATGGGCGCCTACCAGGACATCATGGGTGATCTCCACAACCTGTTCGGCCGGGTCAACGAATTGCATGTGTTCCTGGAGCCGGACGAAGCGGCGGGCTATTACGTGGAGGACATCATTGAGGGAACCACCATCGGGCAGGCGTTGACCTCGGTGCAGTACGACGAGAACGAATTGAAGCGGCAGATGAAGACCCAGATCGATGCCGCGATCAAATCCGACCGACTCAAGCCCAGCGAGGCGATGCGCTTGCTCGACGAGTACGAGCGCGGTCTGAAGGACTACACCTACCTCGGCTCTTGACCGCGCGTGTCTCCACGGATGTGGTGTCGGCCGCCGCCAGTCCCCCGCCGATGCCGGGTCCGGTCGAGGTGTCGCACCTGGCCGGGGTGCTCCGGGGCCTTTCGGCGATCTTCTGGGGGCTTCCGCTTTGCCTGCTCGCGTTCTCCCGCCACTTCCTCGCGTTCTGGCCCAGCAGTTATGACCTCCTCTTTCCGGCAGCCGGGGCAGGATTGGTGCTGTTCGGGGTCTCGCGCCTGGTCAGCTTCCAACCCGGGGAGCGAGTCTGGCAGCAGGCCGTCCTGAGTTCCCAGACCCTCAGCCTGATGCTGCTCGGATTGTCGCCCTTCCTGTTTCTCTGGAGTCGCCTGCCAGGGGAGGAGTTCTTCGCCCGCGCCGTGGTGGTCCTGTTGGTCACCGCCATGGGGTTCATGGCCTCGTTGACCCGAACCCTGGTGCGCCTGTCGGCGATGCTCCCCGACGCCACCGCTTTGGCGGACGCCCGCCTTTTCCACGGTCTCTCGACCTACGTGATCGCGGTCGTGGGCGGGGTGGCCGTTGTCCTGTATTGGCGGCTGAGCCCGCTTCCGCTCAGCGACTTCCTGTCGCTGCCGCGTCAACCGGTCGGCTTCGGCCGGCAGGCGCTCCTGCTCCTCCTGATCCTGGTCCCGGTTGCCGTGGCCATGGCCGTCACCTGGAAGCTGAAGGAGGTCGTGCTGGGTATGTTGTTGGCCCCCAAGGCCTGATCGCTCGCGGTCAGTGGGTCTGGCAGCCGAACCGGACGAAGAGCCCGAGGAAGGCGACCACACCCAGCAGGAGGAACCAGATCCCGTGGCCGTGGGCTGCCAACCCCATCCCCAGACCCAGGACGACGCAAATCAGGCCGATGACGACCAACGCAGCGATGAACTTCATGTGACGGCATCGTAGCCACGCTGCGGACCGCACTCAAGCGGCGCGAGCATCAACGCGGTTCGTTCCACGCGCGCCTCGCGTGGAACCGTGCGTCGTGGCCCGGTCACCGCCGGTCGCAGCGACTCACCAGCCCGGAGGGCTGAAGGAGGGTAGCCCGCGGCAATCCCGCGACAGCGGGAGCAGCCGCCGGTCGAGGCACGTCCGTTGGCTGGCGCCCTGGTAGGGCTTGGTTGGTAGGGTTTGGGGTCACATCTCCGATGTTGACAATCCGGCTGCCTGAGCCCGGCCACGCAAGCCCAAGGGCGGCCCGGCCCGGTGGGCGAAGAACCATTTGTCAAATTCGCAGATGCGACCCCAGATGCCCCACTGCCCGGGTAGCAGCTTGTTCCGCCTCAAGTGAAAGGTCTTCCTTCCCGGGGAGGAAGGAACGCGGGTCCTGGCGCGAAACCTGTGTGTGCTC
>JBBQML010000175.1:0-7873 GCA_038328885.1 Verrucomicrobiota bacterium
ACCGTGGTCTGGCCGAAGAGCCAGTCGAAGCCGAGATCGGCCGAATCATGGCGGCCGGCGACTTCCAGCACCTTGACCTCCAACGTCACGGCCGCGGTCGGAGGCGGCGCAGGGGACCGGACTGCGGGCCCCAGGTCGGACGTGGACGAGGAAGGCCCCGACCTCGGGAGTTCTGCCAGCACCGCTTCGGGTGGGGGATTTACGGTCTCAAAACCGGGCGGAAAGCTGCCGATGACCTCGACGATCTTGGCCGGTGTGGGCGGGGCCTCACCGGGAGTTCCCGACGTGGAGGCTGTCGACGCCGCGGGGGCATCGCTCGACCCGGCGGGTGAGGTTTCGGGGATCGCGTCGGCAGCTGGTTTGGACGCGGACGTTTCGAGACGAGACTCGGCTGCGAGATTCGACGGTGTCGCGGCGGCGAGCAGGAATCGCGACAGCGGGGCGTCAGCTCGCCCGGGCCATGAAGGCAACATCAGTGCGAAGGCCACGAGCGCGGCTCCGACCCCGGTGGCGAATCGCGCCCGCCAGCTCGAGCGGTGCCAGGTTCCTGAACCACCCGTGAGCAAAGCTTGCACGCGTCCGGCAAGCTGGGAGCGGTTGCTGGCCCCGGCGACTCCCAGTCCCCGCGCATCCCCGGGCGTCGTCAGTTCGCGGGCGAGTCCCACCAGCGATTCGGCGAGCGCGGTCCTGCCTTCTGGAACCAGAATGCTCGCCTCGTCGGCCGCGGCCTCCATGGCGGCCTGCAGCCGGCGTCGAGCCCAGTGGACCGCCGGTTGCCACCACGCCAGTGCGCAGATGACGTCGGCGAGCGCGAGCGCGAGTGGATCGCGTGCGGCAAGATGGGCGAGTTCGTGCAGGAGGATGGCGTCGCGTTGACGCGCGTCGAAGCGTCGGACGAAGTCGCGAGGAAGCGCGATGGCTGGTCGGAAGATGCCGTAGGCCACCGGTCCCCGGATCTCGGTCCAACAGCGCAGGTTCACGGACCGAAGATCCATCCGTTCGGCAAGTCGATCCGTCCGGTCCTGGAGTTCCGATTCAACCCTGATTCCGGGTCGTCGATCCCGGCGAAGCAAGCGTCCGTGACCCAGCGCTCGGTAGGCCAGCAGGCCCAGCGTCCCCGCCAGCCAACCAAGGCCGGGCCACCAAGCCCAAGGGCCCGGCGTTTCGCGGGCGGCGTCGGTCCGGCGAATCGTTAACCCCGGGTCGGCGTCCCCCGAATCCCATGCCGTAACGAGCTCGGCCTCGGTCGCGTTTACGATCGCCCATCGTGCTGGGATGGGTCCGGGAGCCGTGGTGAGGCGGGAGACAGCGTGGGCGACGCCCGAGGCTTCGCCGGCAAGGATCAGCAGGACCGAGACAAGTGCGCCAAGCCAGAGAAGGCGCCGATGCCCGGCGGCGGCGAACCGAGGCGAGACGACGGCGGCCAGGCTCACCACCAGACCGATTTCGAGGGTGAGCACCGCCAGCGTGCGGGTCCAGAACCCGAGGTCGGGCGTCATTTGACCCTCCTCTTGGCGGAACGGATGAGGCGCTCGAGTTCGTCCAGTTCCTCACGACTCACCTCACGCGTGCTCAGCAAGTGGCTGACGGTAGTTGTAAGGTCAACTGCGGAATATTCCCGGACTGTCGGCTTGGCCACGGCGGGCTGATCCCGGGCATCTCCGGAGGGCCGAGGAGATGGGATCCGACGCCCGGAAGGGTAAGGCAAAGGGGTCGAACATGGACAAGCGACTCCTTCTCACCGGCCGCGAACGCGGTAGAAGCGGTGGGTTCCCGGGGGGAGGACGATTGGAAGCGAAGACGGAAATCCGTCGCCCAGGACGGTGCCGGACGGGACGGACCAGCGGTCGGTTCCAAGTTCGTCCGTGAATTGAACCTCGTAGCGCGCTCCGACCACGGTGTCGAAGTGCAGGCGCCAGCTGCCATCGGACTCGTGTAACAAACTCACGACCGGCGGGGCCAGGGGGTCGTCGTCGAGGAGGAAAACGGGGGCGGGCGTGGTATCCCAGGTCGCCCTTGAAGCCTGGATCAGCCGTACCTGGAGGGTTTCTGTCGGCTCGTAGACCGCGTCGCCGACGATAGGCACGAGGATAAAGTTGGTCTGCTGGCCGGGCGAGAACCGGATCGAGCCGGTACGTTCCAGGAAATCGAGGCCGGACACGGCCGTGAGGCCCTCGACGCGGAACGCAACCTCGACCGGGTATTGCGCCGGAGGGTCGAGGACGACGGGAATCCTCGCGACGGCAAGTCCCCGCGGGCCCTCGGAAATCCGGATTGGCGGGACGCTCACCCACGGGCGGTCATCGTCGAGGATGGTCAGGTCGGCTAAGGCACGCGGGATGTCTACTGGTGACGGCAGGAATTCGAGACGGAAAGTCTCGTCGATTTCGGGGATCTTGTCGGGAGTGACCACGTCGGCGGTGGCCACCGTGGCGCCCCGTTGGAAACGGAATGCGCCCTCCCTCGCCAGAAGGTCTTCGGCCTGGGCGGTGAGCGGCTGCAGACGGAAGGGAACCTCGAGCTCGTCGGGGGAGGCGTGCGAAAGGAAGGCGACGACCGGGTGGAACTCCTGAAAAGCGTCCGGTTCGGCGACCGGTGCGTCGTCCAGCAGGAGCGCGGGGGCACCGGGAATGTGGAGATGCCACTCGGCGGTGTCATTGGCGGGGTTCGGGTCGGGGAGTTCGCTGCGGATCCGGACCCGAAGCCACCCGTCGCCGCTGGCATTTGGACGGAGGGTGAGAACGAGGCGGGTGCTGCTGGCGAAGGGATCGACGGCGATCCGCGCCCGTCCGTCCTCGAAGGAGTGTGCAGGTCCGACCAGTTCGAGAACGCCGCCCTGCTCGATTTCAAGGACGGGTTCGCGGGGGCGCCACGCGCCCGTGTGGGAAAGGGTGAGTTCGACGGGCAGGGGGCTATTGGGGCCGAGCAGCGTGGGCGACGCCGGCAAGGCCACGCCGAGGTCGGCGAGCGGGGGGCCAGGGACGTTCCCGTCCACGCGGACGGCGCGATCGGCCAGAAGCAGCAGGCCTCGGGAGCCCATGGTGACGATATGGAGGAGGTCCTCGGGGACCGCGGCGAAGGGGGGCACTTCGACACGCCATAGCGATTTCCGGTTCGACGGATCGAGCGCCTCAATCGCCAGGACTCGACCTTGGATCGAGCTTCGATCGATCAAGCAGCGATAGATGAGGGAGGTTCTGGCGTCAGCGACATGCCTGGCCTCGGAGGCGATCAGGCTGTCGTCCGTCCGAAGCGTCCTCAGGTCGACGACCCGGCCCTGGTCGAACACGAGGTTTTCGAGGGTGGAGGACACGGCGCCCCCGCCGCTGACGGCGGTGTCGAGGTTGCGGACCTCGGTGACGCCGGCGGCGTCGACCCGGACTTCGCGAAGTGCGTGGCCCGAAGAGACGAAGAGGCGTCCATCGTCCGTGGCGTGGAGAAAGAAGCCACGGCCATCCCAGGGGAGTCCGAGCAACTCGGAGGGGAGGGGGGTGCCGTCGCGGAAAGCGAGGACCCGTGAGTTGCCGGCGCTCGTGACACCGGCGACAACGAGGACCCCCGGTTGACCGGGCACGGTGGCGAGAGAGCCGGAGCCTATTGCCGTGTTGACGGGACAAGGGAAGCGACGCGTCACGGCACCGGAATCCAGGTCGAGGCCCATGACGTCGCCGACGGTGAGACCGACCCAGGCGGTTTTGCCATCGGCCGAGACCGCGACCTGCTGAGGGACCTCGTGGAGGGGGATCTCGCGCCGGGGCTCGAGTTGGTCGGGTCCCAGGGTCACGACGGCGAGATCGTCCGGGAAGGCGGCGACCAACTCGCCCCGCACCTCGCTCCAAACGGTGTGACTCCGGGGATAGGCGAAGCTGCGGAAGGCGGTCGCGGCGCCGCCGGGGGCGTTGGTGACCCCGACCAAAACGGTGAGTCGGTTGTTCTCCAAGGCCGTGTCCCGTGAGCCGGAAGCGGTCAGGTCGAGGACGGTCGGACCTGGCTGGGTACTGCGAAGCCGGACCTCGACGATCACCGATGCGCGTGCCGGGAGGGGGTCGAGGGTTGCAGAGGCGATGTCGGGGCAGCACTCGTCCAGGGAGCCCGGTTGGACCGAGAGCCATTCGAGCGCTTCGGAGCGGGGGAACAAGTCGAGGGTGGGGTGCGGGACGGATTCCGAGCCCGCGTTCGCGACATTCAGTCGGATGGAGAAAGTCTCGCCTGCGGCGACAAGTGACGGAGCGGAAACGAGGGAGACGACGATATCACTGGCTGGCCAGTCGACGCGCCCGACGGTCTCGGCGACGTTATTTCCCGGGAGATCGACCGGGGATGAAGTGGCCAGGGTGACGCGGAGCCCGAAGTCGCCGGGAAAGAACCAGGCGCCGGCGTGCAAGGTCGTCGTGCTTTGGGGCGGAAGGGTTCCCAGGTCGTGGTAGGCCATGGAGCCCAGCAGCAGCTTGGGTGGCCGGTCGAAGGTAAGCTCCCGCACTTCGCCCGATACCTGCGACGTGAGCCGCGCGCGAGCGACCGCCTCGGTCGAGGGGTTCGTCACGACGATTGTCCACTCCGCCGGTTCGAAGGGGGACAGCGTCGGTGCGGCATCGAAGCGCACGGCCGGATCGCCGCCTGTCGCATCGGGGACCATTGGCGACCGGGTCACCCAGAGCAGCCCGGATTCGTAGAGCACGGCGAGCCCGTCCTCACCCCAGCGGACGAGACCGACCGGCAGCGTTTCCGGGGTCGGAATGCTCTCCGAAGACCGCAGAGCCAGTGTGCCGAGATCGTATCCGGCCAGCTCGCGAACGGAAGCGGAGTAAAGGCTGTTCCGCGACGGTTCGGACAAGAGCGGACCGGCGCCGTGGAACGTCAACCTGCGCTGGGACTCCAAGTCGAAGTAGGTGGAGGCCGGGCCGGAGATGCCCCCCGGGAAGTACAGACGCCGGTCATCGGCGGTGAAATGGAGGGGAGGTGGAACCACGGACCATGAAATCGGACTGCCTTCGGTCTGGAGGCCGGTCGGCAAAACCTGGCTGCGTCGCAACTGGCCCGGTTGAACTATCCAGAGCCGGCCAGCCGCGAGGCCGATGTGACGCCAGTCGGCGGAATCCACGATGGCCGCTGAACGGGGGCGGTCGTCGTCGAAGACTGTCACTCGCCGGGTCGTGGCGATCACGACGCTCCCGCTCGCTTCGGGCAACGGCAGCAGGTCGGTCACCGTTTCGTCCGAGAATGCAAGGCGAAGGTCGAAGGCCCCGGCAGCCAGGTCCCAGCGCAGCACATTTGTGGCCCCAACCCGGAGGTAGAGATGGCGACCGTCCGCGGTGGGCGCCACTTGGAGGGTCTCCGCATCTGTCGAGAGGCGTCGTTGGACGAGGCCTGTTTCGGGGTCCAACTCGAGAACCCCCGGGCCACCCTCGTGGTCGGGGGGCGCGACGGCCAGCCAGAGCCGTCGGCCGTCGGCGGAGGATGCGAGGTGGCGGGCGTCGAACATCCACTGGCGCACCCACGGGACGGAGGGCCCGAAGACGTCCGTGCGCAGCCATGCGATGTTGTTTTCCGGGTTCGAATCGGCGGTTGCCGAAGTCACCCGGGCCGAGTTGCGACTGATCGTGGGTGTGAAGAAGGCGCGGTCAACCGTCACGGACCGGCTGTCACCGGGCGCCAGGGAGCCAAGCACGCGCTCGGGAGCAGGGTACTGGACCTGGTCGGTGGATGCGAAGTGAAGGACAACCCCGTGAGCGGGAGCGACCCCACGGTTGGTGACCGTCCATTCAAGGGTGATCCCTCCCCAGGGGGGAACTCCGACTTCGCCGATGGCTGACCGTTCGGGGCCCTTGCCGAGGACCTCGAGGTCCGCTCCGGGAGGGGCGAGCAGCGGGCTTTCCCAGATCACAAGCGTGTCGTGGTCGGAGGTCAATGCGGCGAAACCCGCGTCGCTCCACGCAACGTAGTCGGTCGCGACGCTTTGCGAATTCAGACTCGGCAGGGCGTGCTCCCCGCGCAGGACACCCGTGGCCCGGTCGACGACTTGGAACCCGCGGCCCGAGCCGAGGTAGGCCAGGGCACGTCCGCCATCCGCGGGGGCGACGGCTGTACCCCCCTGGCGAACTCCCACCCGCCGGAGCGGGGAGATGCTGAATGATTCGCCCGACCCCAGGTAGAGGAAGTCGCCGATCCGGATGAGGTGGGGTCGCGTTCGGTTCCCGGACCCCACGCCCTGTCCTGCCTCCAGGATCCGGACCCCGTCGTCCATGACCTCGAGAGCTAGAATCTGCCCGGCCCACGCGAGGAACGCTTCATCGCTAGTCCGTCCCGGGATCACCAGGCCAGGTGAGTCGGTCCTGATGGGCGCGGTGCGGGTGCCGCGGCGACCGCTGGAGAAAGCGACCGCCTGGAAGGGATCCCCCGTGGTCGGGCCATTCGTGTCGACCACGACCAGGAGTCGGTCCTTGGGTTCGTCGAGAACGGCGAGGGCACGGGGACGGGCTCGGGTGCCGGGAGTGGCAATTGGAATTGCGGAACCCAGGCTCCACTCACGCAAGTCCACGCGCCGCAGGGACCCGTTCGGCGAGGCCAGCCATGCGACCGCGCCTCCCAGGCCGACGCCCAGCAAGTGGGCTGGTTCCGGGAGGGCAAGGGCTCGATTGGTGGTCCCGGTTCGCGGATCGATCTCGAGCAGGAGCGAACCGCTCGTGGCGTTGAGCCCCGCGAGGGCCAGGAGGGCGGGAACACCCGGTCGCACGGCGAGATCGGCGAACGGCCCGGGCAGTCGCCGGCCGGGCATGACGTCAAGCCGACCCGATTGGAGGGTCTTGCCGCCCACGGCGACGACCAGACCGGCCGCGATCGCCGCCCCCTCGAGACGCGCCTCGCCAATGTGGACGCCATTGGTGAAGGCCACGATGAGAGGCTGGGGAGCGAATGCCGCCTGGTTGGGCGACACATCGAGCGACAGTTCGCCGCTCGCGTTGACGGGGACCGCGGTTTCGCCGAAGTCTTGGAGGTAGATTTCGATCGGAATGGACTCGCCGGTGAAAGCGGCTTGAGGGCCACGGAAGGCTACGCTGAGCACTTCGAATTCCCGATCGAACCATTTCAGCCCGAGGCAGTCGCCCTGGACCGATCCCACGCTTGGGCACAGTCGTATGTCCCTCGAGAGTTCGTGGCTTTCGTTGTGCGGGACAAGCATCGTGAACGGAAACTCCCGGGTGCCGGCGGGTATCCGCGACGGGTTCGCAGCGACGCGGCCGAAGGAGTAGTCATTCCAGGACAGGACGACCTCGTGGTCACGGGGCGTCGCGAGCAGGATGCGGCCGGTCAGTGGCACGCCTTCCATCGCCACGGCGGGCAACTCGGCCACAAAACCGGTATTGTCGTCGTCGAGGATCGCGACAGCGAATTCCGCCACCGGCCAGCCGGACGTCGTCGCCCGCAAGGTTGCCGTGCGGTTCGAGGGATTCACGAAAGCGTCGTCCTCGATTCGGAGCGCGAAGCGGGCCATCTGGCTGCCCGCCGGTACGACGATCGTCGCCGGCACCGACAGCAAGGCATCGGAAGCGAGCCGGATCTCGACGTCATGGAGCGCGACGTTCGGCAGGAAAACGCGCGCTGCCTCCAGCTGCCATCCGTTGTTCTCCCACCGTGGGGAAGGCGCCCACAGCACCAACGTGCCCTTCTCGTCGTCCTCGTTGAACAGCGTCTGCCGCGCCGTTCCGTATCCCGTCGCCGAGGCAGTCAGCGCAATGCGGGCCCGGCCGTCGGCGACGTTGTCATCGAGGTTGGCGATGGTGAACGACGCGGAGGTGGCGCCCGCTGGGACCACGACCGAGTCCGGCACCTCGAACTCGCCGATGGCGTCGAGGCGCAGCACCACGGTTGTCTC
>JBBQML010000176.1:0-7870 GCA_038328885.1 Verrucomicrobiota bacterium
CGGCGACCAGGTCCACTGCATGCACGGCTCCGGAGAGGACCGGCGGGCCGAGGCCTGCCAACACCTGGGTGGTGAGCGACGGCCAGTCGCCGCCGGCGAGGAGTTTGCCGAGCAGGCCGAGCAGGATTTGGAGGACGCCGAGAAGCAACATCGGCCAGGTGAACAAGTGGCGGATGGCGGTGAAGTGCCCATTGCAGAGCACGCGACTCGAGATGGGGGTCGTCAGCACCAGCTCCATGGTCCCGGAACGGCAGGCATCCTGGAGGAAGTAGACTGCGTGGACGGCGAGGAGGAGTTTCAGTCCGAGGAACCCGAGTTCGATCGGCCCACCTGCCGCCTGGGCCATGCCGGCCGTGGGGTGTTTCCAAGCCTGGAGCCCGAAGAGGGCCAGGGTGGCTCCCGCCGCGGGCAAGGCGATCCACCAGGCCCCTTGGCGGGCCCAACTTCCCTGCCAGGCCATCAGGGCCAACGGACCGGCCGTGCTGAGGCGTTTGCGATGGCGGGCATGCACGCGGCCCAGGGGGGTTTGGGCCTTGCGAGCTGCGCGCTCCCGTCGCACTTCAGTCGGCGCGGCGGTCCTCCCGGAGTCCCCGGTTCGCCAGGCATGGCGCACGACGCTGGCGGCGGTGAGGAGGATCAGCCAAGCGAGTCCATGCTGATAAAGGAGGGCGCCCCAGAATCCCGTCGGCGCCACGGGCGACGTGGTGCTCAGACCGAGCCGGAGCGCGGCCGATGGGCTGGCCAATTGGATCCAGAACAACTGTGCGGCGAAGGGCGTCTGGCCGATCACCCAGCCGGCGGCTTCCGGGGCGCCGGTCAGGACGCCGAGGGCGAGGCCGGTGAGTCCGACCGCCCGGCGCTCGTCATTGAGCACGCTGGAGACCCAGAGGCCGGTGGCGAGCGAGAGGAAGAGGGTGTTCAGGACGAGCAGCACCGTCCGCCAGAACTCCGCGGCGGTGACGCCCCCCAGGAAGATCGTCATCGCTGCCACCGGGAAGACAGCGAGGAGCGCGTGGAGCGGCAACAGTCCCAGGGCGACAAATTTGCCCGCGACGACATCGAACCCGTTGAGGTCGGTCAGGAAGAGAAACCCCAGCGTTCCCTCGCGTTTCTCGCGGCTCAGGCAGTCGGCGGTGAGCAGCGCCCCGGAGGTGAGGGCAGCGGCAAAGGCGAGCACGCTCAGCACCTGGAAGAGTTTCGCCCCGGTGTTCTGGCCCACCCCCGGGGCAAGGCTGCCCAGCAGGAAGAGACCGCCCAGGAGCGTGGCGGTGAGCGCGCCCAGGAACCGCACCCGGAACGTGGCCGGCCGGCGCGAAGCCACCCGCAGTTCGCGCTCGACGATGGGAAGGAATCTCACGGCGAACGAAGGGTGTGCCGGCCCCGGGGCGTGGCACCCAAACGAAACGGGGCAGGCCTTAGCCTGCCCCGCGTGCGAAAGCGATCAGAACCGGACAACGTCGCGCGCTATCGCCGGTTTCGGCGGCGGGCGAAGAGGAGGCCGGCGCCGAGCAAACCCAAGGTCACGCTGCCGGGCTCGGGAATCGGCGAAATCACCACGCCGTACATGTTGCGGCCGGCTTCGCCGAACTCGTTCAGCGTCAGGGTGCCAGGCGGTACCAGTTTGGTGAAGACCGAGTTCCAGTTGTTGACGCTGCCGTCCGCGTTCTCGTCGAGGCCCACGTCGTCCGGGAAGTTGGGGTTGCCGGTGTGATTTCCGTTGAGCGAGACCGGGAACCAGAATTGCTCCGGGACCCACTTCATGTAGGTGCTGAAGTCGGGTGGGTTGCTTGCATCCCCGTCACCCAGTCGGTTGTCGATCAGCAGGTATACCTGGGAGATGAAGGTGAGGTCGACGTCGAGTTTGTAGGTGGCGTTATCGCGATTATTGTTCGCGATCATGACGTATTCCCTGCCGACGAGGTAAGAGGGCAGGGGCACGGTCGCCGAGGCACCATTGTAATCGTGAACGCGATCCGTCATCGCCTTCGCATCCTCGCCGAAGGTGCCGACGCTATAGCCGGCCACCAGTACCGTGCCGTTGGGGTTCTGAATATCAAAAGTCATCCCGGTGGCCGTCGCGGCCGGCCGGTCGGTGTCGCCGTTCCTTTCGGTGACGGAGAGGATGTTGGGCGCGGCCTGCACCGCAAGCGTCGTGACAACCAGGGCGCAGCCGCTGAGAAATCGGACGGAGGTGTTTTTCATATCCTGTCTGGGGTGCGAAACTCTTGGCCCCGTCGCCTTCTCATGACAAGACCAAAAAAAGCCCTGCCTGGGCGTCTCGGCGCCGGCGTCCGGTCGCCGACGACTCGTGGAAGGATCGTGCGGAACCGACCTCGGAGCGGGGGCGGGCGCAACTCACCCCAAAAGAAGGGACAGAAGGTGGGAGGGGCCTAGGCTGACCCCGACCATGAACCCGCCCTCCCCTGTCACCACGCGACGCGATTTCCTGCGGACCACCGGTTCGGCCGCGGCTGCCGCCGCGCTGGTTCGCTCGATAGAGGTGGGGGCCTACGCGGCCGACGACAGTACCGTCGAGGTGGCGATCGTTGGTTGCGGCGGGCGGGGCACCGGTGCGGTGGCCAATGCGCTGGCGACGGCGGGGCCGACCCGGTTGGTGGCCATGGCCGATGTGCTCCCTGACCGTCTCCGCGGGAGCTTCGAAACCCTCCAGAAGCAGTTTCCCGAGAAAGTGCAGGTGCCGCCGGACCGGCAGTTCGTCGGCTTCAATGCCTTCAAGCAGGCCATCGATCTCCTGCCCAAGAACGGCGTGGTGATCCTGACCACCCCGCCCGCGTTCCGACCGATCCACCTGGAGTACGCCGTGGCGCGGGGCGTGAACGTGTTCATGGAAAAATCGTTCGCTGTGGACGCGGCGGGGGTACGCCGCGTGCTGCGGGCGGGGGAGGCGGCGCAACAGAAGGGGCTGAAGATCGCGGGTGGTCTGATGAGCCGGCACTCCAAGCCGCTCGGGGAGGCGGTCGCCCGGATTCGTGATGGCGCGATCGGCGACGTGATCACCACGTACGCCTACCGGATGCACGGCGGGGTCGGGTTCGCTCCGCGCCGGGAAGGGGAGAGCGAGTTGGAACATCAGATTCGGAACTACTCCAACTACACCTGGCTGAACGGGAGCTTCCTGCTCGACTGGTTGATCCACAACCTGGACGTCTGCTGCATGGTGAAGGAGGCGTGGCCGGCCTCGGCCCAAGGCCAGGGCGCGCGCCGGGTGCGCACGGAGGCGGATCAGCTCTTCGACCAGTATATGGTGGAGTACACCTATCCCGACGGCACCCGGATGGTGGCCCAGGGGCGCCACATGAATCACTGCTTTGACTTCTGGGGCTGCGTCATCCACGGGACGAAGGGGTCGGCGGAACTGGGCGAGGGCATCTCCAAGCCGCGCCTCTTCCGAACGCATCAGCGGACCAGCGAGAATCTGCTCTGGCAGTGGCGCGGTGAGACCCACAACGCGTACCAGGAGGAGTGGGACCTGCTCCTCGACGCGATTCGGAACAACAAGCCCTACAACGAAACAGAGCGTTGCGCGAAGGCGGCGATGGTCGGCATCCACGGCCGGATGGTCGTGGAGAGTGGCCGGCAACTCACCTGGGAGGAGGCCCTGGCCTCGAACGTGGAACTCGCGCCGGGCCTGGAAAACATCCAGGGGCTCGACGCTCCCGCCCCCGTGCAACCGGATGCTGCAGGTCGTTACCCGATCCCGGTGCCCGGCCCGACGATGTCGGTCTGAGTTCGAGCCCGGCCGCCGGCTACCACGAATCCACCGGGTCTGCATCCTCGATGCTCACCACATGCAGCAGGCTGACGGTGTGCGAGATGTCATCCTCGGTGATGACGGCGGCGACGTTCCGTCCGACGGAGAGGAAGTCCGGATGGGGCACGGGGAACACCCGGCCGTCGGTGAGGTGGAGCCGGAAGGGCCGGAAATCTCCCCGGAGGCGGTTGCGAAGGCTCTCGGCGGTAATCACGGCTGTCTTCTTGGTTGAACGGTGGTTTTCGTCAAGGTCTGTCACGTTTCACCTCATCCCCTGTTCGTCATGAACCGTCGTGCTTTTCTACACACTGGTTTGGTCGGTGCCGCCTCACTGGCCGCGGCCGGCTGCCGCCGGGGCGCGGGCGGCTCGCGACCTCGGGGAGCCCTGCGCTTGTCCACCTCCTCCATCCACTTCAAGTCGCTGCCGATCGAGCAGGCCTGCGAGCGCATCGCGGGGTTGGGGTTCGAGGCGATCGACATCTGGTGCGCCTACGAGGGGTGTCCGCACCTTGACGATGTTCTTCAGCGCCTGGGGCCCGACGGGCTGCGGGAGGTGCTCGCGCGGAACCGGCTCCAGCTCTACAGCTTTTCCACCTACATCGGCGGGTATGCGAAGTACGCGAAGCTCCTCGGTGACGTCGGAGGCGGGGTGGCGATCCAGGGCAGCGCGGGGCCTTGTCCGCCGGCGGAGTTGACGTCGCGGATGCGCGCTTTTCTCCAAGGACTCAAACCGTTGGCCGAGTTGGCGGAGGAGCATCGGTCCTGGCTGGCCATCGAAAACCATGGGCAGTCGCTGCTGGACGGGCCGGATTCGTTCAAGGCGTTCGTCGACCTGAACCCGTACCCGCGGGTGGGGATCGCCCTGGCTCCGTACCACCTTCAGGCGCTGGGCGCGTCAGTCCCCGAAGCCATCTGGATCGCCGGCCGTCAGTTGTTCTTTTTTTATGCCTGGCAGAACGCGGAAGGGGTGGCGCAGTTGCCCGGCCACGGGCCGACCGATTTCGGCCCGTGGATGCAGGCGCTGCGGCAGGTGCGGTATGCCGGTTACGTGAACCCGTTCATGCACGGTCATCAGGAGCTCTCCGAGATGGCGGCGGCCTTGGTGACGTCACGGACCTACTTGCAGGGGCGGTCGGGGCGGCGGTGACCTCTCTACCTCGGGAGGGTTCCGCTGGGAACCCTCCCCGACAGCCTCAGGGCCCCTTCACGGAGACGCAGACCAGGCGGTCCTCGTTCCGCAGGTAGAGCAGGCCGTCGCTGAGCACCGGCGCCGCCCAGCAGGGGTACCCAAGCGAGGGCACCTGCCAACGGCCCAGTTCTTCGCAGGCGGTGGCGGAGGGACGGAACAAGCCGAGGAGACCACCCTCGCCCAGGGCGAACAGCTTGCCGTCGGCGAGGATCATGGAGCCGCGCCCGAACACCGGTGGTTGTCGACCGGAGCGAGGCTGCCAGCGCTCGTCGCGTTCCCACAGGAGCTTCCCCGTGCCGAAATCCACGCACCGGAACACGGCGTCCGGTTCGTTGCGACCGCTGAAGGCGTACATCCGGCCTTCGGTGAGGATCGGGGTGCTCCAGTGGGATTCCATCGAGGTGCCGCGCCAAACCTCCTCGACCCCCCGGCCCCCGGGGAGCACGCGGAGCAACACCGAGCCGATGCGGTAGTAGGCGGCGGTGATGAGGACGAGATCGTCGTGAACCAACGGGTTGGCGGCATTGACCGACTCCGGCACCCGGGCGCGGAACCAGAAGCTAAAGTTCACGGCCCCGTTGGTCGGGTTCACCGAGACCAGGCCCTGGCGCATGAGCACGAGCACGTGGCGCTGGCCGTGGAAGGTGGCGGCGACGGGTGAGGCGTAGCTCGCCTGTTTCTCCTCGGGGCTCCACCGCGCGGGTGCCTCACCCGGCCAGCCGCGCATCGGTTGCCCGGTCCAATTCCGTTCCCCCACGCTTTCCCACAAAGTACGGCCCGACTCGGGGTCGAAGGCGACCACGCCGCTGTTGGGCTGGCCGCCGGCCATGACGAGGAGGCGTCCGTCCTCCAGCAGTGGCGTGCTGCCCACCCCGAAGAATGCGGGGGGTATGCGAAAGTCGCGGCTGGTGACGCGTTCCCACACGAGGCGGCCGGTGGTGCGGTCGAGCCCCTGCAGGCGGCCTTCTGCGCCAAACGTGAACACCCGGTTTGTGGTCAGCAGCGGGGCGCAGCGGGGGCCGTTGTTGTAGCCGTAGGGATCCTCATAAGCGGTGGGGGCGACCTGACGCCAACCCGGGGCACCGGTGAGGGCGTCGAAGCTCTCCACGACCTCCTCGTCGTTGCGGCGGTGATGGAGCACCAGTTGACCCGCGCGGACCGAGGGCGCGCCGTAGCCCGTACCGATCGGACGTTCCCAGATCACCGGGAGGCCGTGGGTGGGGATCCGGTCGATCAGGTTCGTCTCGGTCGAGATGCCGGTTCCCGCCGGGCCGAGGAAACGAGGCCAATCCGCGGTGGCACTCGTTGGGGCGAGAAGGCTGGCCAAGGCGAGCAAGCACCACCCCGCGCAGCATCGGGCGAGATCCATAACCTCAGTTTCGTGGACGTTCCGGGGACAGGCAACCGCGGAGGCGGGCCCCTATTCACGCACCACGAGGCAGGGAGGGGAATTGACCGCGAAAAACGCGAACCACGCGAAAGCAGGCGGCCCGACCGAGACCGATGACCACGAAGACCAGCGGTTCCAGGTCCGCGAGGTCGGCGTGTTTCGCGGTTCCGGGGACAGGCAGCCGCGGAGGCGGGCCCCTGCTCACGCACCACGAGGCAGGGAGGGGAATTGACCGCGAAAAACGCGAGCCACGCGAAAGAAGGCGGCCCGACCGAGACCGATGACCACGAAGACCAGCGGTTCCAGGTCCGCGAGGTTGGAATTCTGTAGTCTCCGGATCTTTCGCGCGGTCGGCGGTCACCTTTCCGTGGATTTGGGCGATCCCGGGAAAAGAAAAACGCCAGGCTGGGGGCCCAGCCTGGCGTCGTGGAAGCGTTCAGCGGCCGGGGGTTCGCCCCGGGTTGCGGTTCAGACCGTCACGGTTTTACCGGGGATGGCGATCGGGTAATAGCCGTCCTTGTCGGGGTTCGTCGGGGTCGGCGCATCCCAGGCGTAGGTCTTGGGCATGACGTCGATCTCGGAGTTGAAGGCCTTGTCCCACTCGATCTCCTTGCCGGAGTAGGTGGCCATGCGGCCGATGACGGACATCATCGAGCTGTAGGCGCCGATGTAGGCCTCATTGAAGGGCTTGTCGTTGCGGATCGCGTCGAAGAGGTCGTCGTGCTCCTGCTGGTAGGCATCGACGGGTTTCTCCTGGCGGAAGCGGTACGGGTTCTCGCCCGTGATAGTCCCGCCGCCGACGTTGCTCTTGCCCTTCGTGCCGACGACGTACTCGGCGACGCTGGCCCAGGCCTGGGGGATGTGGCGGCACTCGGAATACAGGATGGAGCCATCCGCATACTCGTACTGGCAGGCATGGTGGTCGAAGATCTCGCCGGTTTCCTTGCCGGTCCGGACCTGGCGGCCGCCCATGCCACGGACCTTGACCGGGTGGACGATCGGGGTCTTGCCACTCGGGTCGTACGGTTTGCCCTGCTTGACCCACTGGATGATGTCCAGGTTGTGGATGTGCTGCTCGCAGATGTGGTCGCCGGAGAGCCAGACGAAGTAGTACCAATTGTACATCTGGTACTCCATCTCGGTGGGCGGCCGGCCGAGTTTCTGAGCCAGTTCGGCGCGGGACCGGATCCAGACGCCGCCGTCGTTCCAGAAGGCGCGAGTGGCGAGGATGTCGCCGACGGCCCCTTCGTGCAGGCGTTTGATGGTCTCGAGGTAGACCGGTTGGTGATGGCGCTGGAGTCCGACGCCGACCTTCAAGTTCTTGCGGTTGGCCTCCTCGGCCGCGGCGATGATGCGGCGGACGCCGGGTGCATCCACGGCGATCGGCTTCTCCATGAACACATGCTTGCCCTGGCGAATGGCCTCCTCGAAGTGGATCGGACGGAAACCGGGGGGCGTGGCGATGACGACGACATCGGCGAGGGCGATGGCCTGCTTGTAGGCGTCGAAGCCGATGAAC